>JAQCCA010000205.1 GCA_027621155.1 Pseudomonadota bacterium
CCCAAGTAATTCAGCCATAACACATCATTACTTTCGGCGCTTGCTCTATTGCTGTTGATCGCTAGATGTTATGATCTTCACAAAAGCGCTATAGCTTGCGCACCTCTTCTTTTATTTTTTAAATTCTTTGAAATTTATTTTTATCGCGGTAACGCGACTTTTTAACTATAACGTTTGCCTTTTATCGCTGTCAAAACTTTTATGCTAGATTTTTTTGAAATACTTGCGACTTAAGTCCAAACCGAATAGTTTCTCAAGTTTCATTTTAAAGCGTTGGCGTTTTTCTTTTTTAGTTAGAACATGATTTGGATTGGCTTTGAACAGCCCTTCTTCTTTCGCAAAAAAGCCCTCAATAACCTTCGGATGCGTCCCCTTAAACTCCGTTAAGATCTGATGATCGATATCACTATATTTCGAGTCAAAACCTTCAGATTTGCCCCAATGCTTATTTACTTGGCTGATTTTCTTACTCATTGCCGCCTCAGGGCGTACCCATCCATAATGATAAATATAATTATCAAGTAATTTAGCTTTTGGATAGCGTGCGATACGGTTAGATTTTTTAGGATCAAGAACCAACCAATACAAGCCATCAGGCGCATAACTTCTGACACTTGCCTTAATAATTCTTGGCGCATAGCGATACCAAGTCGGTGATGATAGATACGTATTAGTGTTGCCATAAAAATGGTAATAATGAAATGCTAAGGCTTCGATTTCTTGGTCATCTTTATAATGATGTAGCGCCTCTTTAATCGTCTGAAGATCATTCTCATGCACGATCTCATCCCCCTCTAAATAAAAAAGCCAATCCCCAGTACAGGCGAACTGGGCAATCATTTTTTGTTGGGCATAGGTATAACCTTTGACCTGCATATGTTCATTCCATACCGTTTCGATAATTTTAATCTTTGGATGCTCTTTTGCTAACTGCTGCAATATTTCGGGACTATTATCTTGCGACTGCCCTAAAGCGATCACAAACTCATCACAGATTGGCAAAATAGACTGAATCGATTGAATATAGGGAAAGCATAGCTCTTTGGCATTGCGTAAAAAGGTAAATCCTGATAATTTCATAACACATTTCAACATTTTTATTTTTTAATAGTGTACACATAAAGTAATAAGGACATAACGTGATTTTACAAAAAATTATTGAATCAAAACGTCAAGAGCTTAAGCAGCTCCCTGATCTAATCCCTCAAGCATTACTTCCTGCAAAATATGATTTTTTACACGCCATAAAAACGCATAAGCCCGCAATTATTGCTGAGCTTAAATCCAAATCACCTTCTGAAGGAGTAATTGACCCAAATTATGATCCAGTTACAATTGCTAAGGCCTACCAAGACGGTGGCGCTTGTGCGTTATCCATTTTGACTGATCAGCCTTTTTTTGGTGGTAGTTTTGAAGACATTCGTAAAGTACGTGATGTAGTAACCATACCAATATTATGCAAAGATTTTATTATTGATGAAAAACAAATCTATCAAGCACGTCTCAAAGGTGCTGATGCCTGTCTTTTGATCGTGCGCTTTTTAGACAAAGCACGCTTAAAATCGCTTATCCAATGTGTTGAATCACTTAATATGACGGCATTAGTTGAGGTATTTGATGAAAAAGAAACGGCAACTGCCTTAGCATGTAACGCCAAATTAATCGGCGTTAACAATCGCAATCTAGACACCCTTGAAATGGACACCAACAATATCGCACGCTTACAAAAAATAGTTCCGGAAGATATTACGCTATTGAGTCTATCAGGTGCTAAAACCCCTCAAGACCTACATCATTTTGGCTGCACCTATGACGGCGTTTTAGCAGGAACTGCGTTAATGCGTGCTGATGATAAGGTGGCGTTTTTGCAGGAAGCGATAAACACAACAACGCCATAGTCATCAATTTACTCAATATCCATCGCAAACCATTTTCACGTGGATATAAACAAAAAAGCCCCGTTGGGATATTCCCAACGAGGCTTCAAGTTATATTCGACTTCAGAAAATCAATGACTACTCGTCATAACCCTCATCATCGTCTTGTCTTTTATTTTCATCTAAATCATCGTCACCGATAACAAATAGATCTTCAAGATCAACACTATTTTCTTCAGCATCTGCATTTAATGCCGCGCTTAGCGCCATTTCAAGCTCATCCATCGATGGACCTGTTTCTAATGCTTCTTGCTCTTGTAAGTGCTTACGCTTACGCTCTTGGTGATGAGCAAGCCCCGTACCAGATGGAATCAAGCGTCCAATCAATACGTTTTCTTTCAAGCCACGCAATTGATCTTCTTGTCCACTGACTGAAGCTTCCGTCAATACGCGCGTCGTTTCTTGGAAAGACGCGGCTGACAGGAACGACTCTGTAGACAATGATGCTTTTGTGATACCCAATAAAATCGGCTCATAAATAGCTTCTAACTTGCCTTCAGCACGTAGCTTCTCATTTTCTTCCAAGACTTGAACCAATTCAACTGGCTCACCATCAACGAACTTACTGTCACCTGCGCCTAAGATATTCACCTTACGCAACATCTGACGAATAACCGTCTCGATATGCTTATCGTTAATACCCACACCTTGTAAGCGATAAACTTCTTGGATTTCATTAATAATGTAATCAGCAAGCTCATGCACGCCTTTCAAACGTAAGATTTCATGTGGATCTAATGGTCCATCAGAAATAATTTCACCCTTAGAAACATGCTCACCTTCAAATACGTTAATATGACGCCATTTAGGAATCATAATTTCAATCGGATCCATATCTTCTGGTGAAATGATCAAGCGGCGTTTACCCTTGGTCTCTTTACCGAAGCTAACAATACCTGAAGTCTCTGCCATGATTGCAGCGTCTTTAGGGCGACGCGCTTCAAACAAGTCTGCAACGCGTGGTAGACCCCCGGTAATATCTTTGTTTTTAGAGCCTTCTTGTGGAATACGCGCAATAACGTCACCCACTTCGATCTTGGTGCCATTTTCGATATTCAAAATCGCACCCACTGGCATAAAGTAGCTTGCTGGAATATTGGTATTCGGGAAGCACAACTCTTCACCAACCTCATCAATTAAGCGCACCAATGGTTTGATGTCTCTATTACCACTTTTTTGCGAGTCAGAGGTAATAACAATACTTGAAAGTCCTGTCATTTCATCTGCTTGGTGTTTCATTGTCACACCATCAATAAAGTCAACGAAGTTAATGTGTCCCGCAACCTCAGCGACCACAGGATGTGTATGCGGATCCCATGTTGCGACAATGGCACCAGCTTTGACTTGTGCATCATCATTTACTGGTAACTCAGCACCATATGGTACTTTGTACTTCTCGCGCTCACGTCCAAACTTATCAATAATACTAATTTCACCTGAACGCGAAACGACTACGTGGTTACCTTCGCGGTTTTTAACGGTTTTAATATTATTAAACTTAATACGTCCGCCATTTTTGATCTGAACGTTGTTTTCAGCAGTATCCTGCGATGCTGCACCACCAATATGGAACGTACGCATTGTTAACTGTGTGCCTGGCTCACCAATGGATTGTGCGGCGACAACACCAACAGATTCACCCATATTAACCAAATGTCCACGCGCAAGGTCGCGTCCATAACATTTAGCACATAAGCCACGACGCGTTTCACAGGTAATCGATGAACGAATGATCACTTGGTCAACACCATTTTTCTCAATCAATTCAACGACTTTCTCATCAAGCAATGTACCTGCTTCAACCAAGATCTCATCCTCACCTGGTTTATAGATATCTTCAGCATTCACACGACCTAGTAGACGTTCACCCAAAGGCACAACCACGTCGCCACCTTCAATCAAGGCAGAAACCGTTACCCCTTTTTGTGTACCACAGTCATCTTCAATAATCACAAGATCCTGCGCCACGTCAACAAGACGACGTGTTAAATAACCTGAGTTAGCTGTTTTTAGTGCTGTATCAGCAAGACCCTTACGAGCACCATGCGTTGAGGTAAAGTATTGTAAAACCGATAGACCTTCACGGAAGTTTGCCGTAATTGGCGTTTCAATAATCGAGCCATCTGGTTTTGCCATCAAACCACGCATACCTGCAAGCTGTCTGATCTGTGCTGCAGAACCCCGCGCACCTGAATCTGCCATCATATACACTGAGTTAAATGACTCTTGTTCGATTTCATTACCTGCGTTATCAGCAACTTTTTCTTTTGCGATCACTTCCATCATTGATTTGGCAACTTTCTCGTTAGCACGCGACCAAATATCAATTACTTTGTTATAACGCTCACCTGCAGTAACCAAACCACTTGCATATTGCTCAGAAATTTCTTTAACTTGACCTTCAGCTTCAGCCAAAATACCTACTTTAGCATCAGGAATGATCATATCGTTAATACCAATTGAGATACCTGATTTTGTTGAATACTTATAACCGGCATACATTAATTGGTCAGCGAAGATTACCGTGGCTTTGGTGCCCAAACGGCGATAGCACTGATCAACAATCTTACCAACGGTTTTCTTAGTCAATGGTTGGTTA
>JAQCCA010000206.1 GCA_027621155.1 Pseudomonadota bacterium
GTGGCGTTCACGCCAAGCAGATTCAGGAAACTGCCAATGTCTACGAGTCACAATCTTTTGAATTGCCAGACCTGATCACCTATCTCCAGAACGAAACGAATTTAACCCGTCGGACAATCGTAAAGATTATCAATGACAGCGGGAGATTAGAAACATTTAAAAACAACCCGCAAAAGTTCATTGAGCAGGTATCTACCATAATCCAACATCAAATGCGTCTTTTTGTAGTTGATGGAATTAAGTATCACAAGATAGGTGATGATCATTTTTATGCTCAGGAACTTTTTCGTGACAACGAACTTTTTGGCTACTTACAAAAAAATATGATTGCAAGCCAAAAATCAGTCTTTGACCATTTGGTTTATGATTCAGATGTAGAGCTAGAGTTTGCGAACAGCTTTGAACGTAGTGACGATATTAAGCTATATGCCAAGCTCCCTGGTTGGTTTAAAGTGGATACTCCATTAGGTACTTATAATCCGGATTGGGCTGTCTTGATAGAAATCAATGGTCAAGCAAAACTTTACTTTGTTGTTGAGACAAAAAGTGCACTAGTTACTGATGCGTTACGTCCAGCCGAAAAAGCTAAGATTGATTGCGGCAAGGAGCACTTTAAAGCGTTGGGCGAAGAAGTTGAATTTACTGTTACCAATAGTTTTGAAGATTTTTCAGGTAAGTATGTTTAAAATCAGTATAGGTGGACTCAAGTGGTGGATAACTCATTAAGCTAAAGTATGATTTTCAAACAGGAGCTTTTGTAATCCATATAAAACAAGGGATAGAGACCTATTTTAAAATCACTATGACCGGTTTACTGACGTATTCCGACTAGACCCCAACTATCAAACAACTCTAAACCCATTATTACCAAATCGTCGAGAGTTTTTTCAAAATCTGGTGAATCAAACTGCCCCAAGTCAAAATATCACGTTGCAAAATTTAAAGGATGCTATAAATAGTGCCACTGAAAATTATTTAACGTGGCGAGGAAATGGCAGAGGTTTTTTCCACAGAGGAAATACAGGACGCGACCGAGCAGTCAATTTTAGAACAGAAATTAATAGCTATAATGCTTCAGTTAGTGATTGTTGGCGACATATTTGTAATACCATTAGGAACTACCCCAAACATAATCACTCATACACATCGTTTATTTTGGCGTATATGTTTTAATGAGAATGGGCCGAATAACCTCAGCACAATCGGGGTGACAAATAAAACCATTAATCTCCAACATAATGAGCGTTTACAGTTATGAATAACCGCGGGACAGGAGCGTTTTAGAACGATTCCAAGAAATTACTACAGAGGTGCGCACATGATTATATTGGTAGGTGATAATAATGAGCTTAGGGATTTTGCCTCGCGCATACAGGAGAATAATGACATACCCGTAGTATGGATAAGCTTGCCTGTTGATCAGTAAATTTGTATCTTTATTTATTCAGTGAATGCCCTAATTTGGTCACAAAACTTTGACTGGTGACAATTAAAAAGAACATAATTGCCAAGACAATAGTGGCAATAGCTGAGCTTGCTACTAGCATCAAAATCCATAAAAAGACGACAAAGCCAAATGCAAACCAGTTAAAGCCTCCTTGTTTTATTTGCAGTACAGCATAAACTGCCATCATTACAGTGACCGCAAGATTACTCAGTAAAAAATCTTTTTCTGGTAGGGTGGCTAATAGCAACGCCAGTACAATAAAGACAAATAAAGTCATCAGTTTGGTCGATAGTTTGCGACTACCTAACACAGCTAGCGAAAGTGGTGCACCCATATAGCCTAACACGTTAAAGGCAGTAGTGATTACCATTAATGATGCCCAGCTTGCTGAATTTAACAAAATAACAATCCCAATAATGAAGTTCAAAAATAACGAACGTTTAGATAAATGATGCACTGGACATAGCTTAGCAATCCAACGTGGCATTTGCCCTTTTTCAGCCATGGCATACAGCATTCTTGAGCAAGAGCCCATATAAGTTAAGCCGGTAACAGATGGGCTCACAATCGAATCAGCAATTAATAAAATAGTTAAGAAATTTAAACCAAGGAGCATGGTTAAGTTAACCAAAGGGCTTGAGAAGTTAAGTGCTGCCCAACCTTTAGCAGCAACATCATGTGGCATTGCCGTCATAAAGGTAAATTGCAGTAGCATGTATAAGATAAGGGTAATGACAACAGAGATAATAATAGCCAATGGGATATTGCGCGTTGGGTTTTTAATCTCGCTGGCAAATGATGCAACCACTTGAAAGCCATTAAACGCATAGACAAGACCAGCACCAATAAGTGCGGTTTGAATTGAGCTTGCTGTGTAGTGATTTACCGCAAGATCAAGATTCGTGGTATCAAAGTGTGCGGCTAATAAAACGATAATAGTTAGTGTTGGGATACTGATTTTAAAAACAGTTGAGATGTTGTTGACATAGGCTAATAGCTTAATGCCAAAGTAATTCACGATAAAGTAAATTGCCAAAATAATAATAGCAAATAGCTTGCCTGACCAAGTTAGACTCTCACCATGATATAAAGTCGTAAACTTGATAAATGGACTTAAATATTGCACGGTTGCTTGTGCCTCAGTTGGGATCATTGCTAATAATCCAAACCAGATGGCAAAAGCAAAGACCATACCAAAATCTTTGCCGTGGCTTAAAGATACGCATTTGGCATTTAACCCACGCTCAGGGAAAAGTGCGCAAAGTTTTGCAAAACATAACCCGACAACAATGGCGATAAAAGCCGCGCCTATCCACGCAATAAACGCGTAGTTTCCTGCTAATTGTGCATTTAATTGTGCGCTAAAAAGCCAACCAGAGCCAACCATTGATGTGACTGGAATAGCAATGGCTGAAAATAATCCTACTTTATGTGCTTGCACTTGAGAAATCTCCCTAAAATTTCATACCCTAGACGTCATTATCCTACCAGTCTTTGAATAAAATTCATTATAAATTTTGCTGATTTATTTAAATGTCGATCATGTGCTAAATGCTTTCTTGAGTGATGGTACAAAACGCCAAGAAAACGCTGCAAAAAATGCAGTGTTAAGTATATAATGCCTGACATATATCTTCATAAGCTAAGTAATTATGTCCAAAAATAAAGTCACTTTATCGAACAGGAAGCGTTTAAGTGAGCTGCAAAATGAATCTGTGAGAACCATTGCAGATGTCAGGCGTGAGCAGATTCAATCGATGCGAGAAATGCATATTATGCCCGAAGGCAAGCTTGAGCTCGCGATTGAGCAAATGGTTACGGATGTGGTCTTTGAGCTAAGTAATCTGTATCGCCAGTGGAGTCAACCACTTGATTTTAATCGCTTTCGTTATAGTCCGAACGAGCGCAATAAAAAATTATTATCTGAGCTTAAGATGTTTTTGAATGAAATTGCAGATTGGTTGGTAACCAAAGGGTTTCGTGGTGAGGAATGTAAAGAAAAATGCCAAGAAATCGTTGATCGGATTACCCATGGGTTACATGTTGAAGGAATTCCAATTGGTCATTTATACTTACGTGCGCCGAAAGGTCAAAGAAAAGAGAGTTTTTAATTAATTATGTCACTACTTTATGGAATACACGCGATCAAGGCACGCCTTAAACTACATGCCGATGGTATTAAAGTTATCTATTGTCTTAAAGGTAAAGACACATCCCCAAGATTGGGGGAGTTAAAGTCATTGATGGCTAAGAAAAATATTGAGTTTGAGCTTGTCAATAAAGAGAGATTTCAATCATTGCTACAGTCTCATGCACTTGAAGATGTGGTACATCAAAATGTATTAGCAGCTTGCCAAAGCGATATTAAATTGTATGAAGAAAGTGACTTATCGAATCTTGTCGCTAGCTGCTCAAAAACGCCTTTTATTTTAATCCTTGATGGCGTTCAAGACCCGCATAATTTGGGCGCATGCATTAGAAGTGCGGAAGCAGCTGGGGTTGATTTTATTGTTTTCCCAAAAGATAAGAGTGCAACCATCAATGCAACGGTTGAGAAGGTTGCCAGTGGTGCAGTAAGTAGCATGAGGCTTGTCTCGGTCACTAATCTCTCACGTGCTATTGGTGTCTTAAAAGATGAAGGTATATGGGTGACAGGATTAGCGGGTGAAGCAGAGAGCCTGATCTATGATAGCGACTTTAGCGGTGCGATCGCGTTGGTGATGGGTGCTGAGGGTTCAGGTCTTCGTTTTGGTACGCGTAAGATGTGTGACTATCTTGCTAAACTACCAATGCAGGGTCAGGTATCTAGTCTCAATGTCTCAGTTGCGGCAGGTGTTGCGATGTATGAGGTTGTGCGTCAGCGTCGTGAGCTATTGGCAGAAAACCTAAACGATTAAACTTGGAGATTGTTTTGAAATTAAAAAAATCAAAACCCATGCAGTGGGTTATTCTGGTCATTTTATTGTTTATCTTTGCGGGCATTATGGTAGATGCTTTACATAGTCGTTATGAAAGTAAGCTGACGTTAAATACCTCACAACGTCAGGTTCAAGCCGATGCAAGTGCCTTATTGTCTTCCAT
>JAQCCA010000207.1 GCA_027621155.1 Pseudomonadota bacterium
GTTAAAAGTGTTAGATTTAGTATTCATTGGAAGTTATGGAGTGATAATATTTAAGTTAGTGCGCTCACTGTAATCAAAAATCAAGCGTTACTCTATAATAATTTCATAAAAAGCAGGTTTTTGTACTTTTCTTTTTTTTTGTCATCAGTTATCTTGTTATCGAGCATTTTTTGCTCGTAGGTAAAATTACCCGTAAATAAAACAGGAATGGGAAGACAAATGTTAAAAAAAATCACATTGGCAATGCTTGCTGCATCTGCTGCTACGGCAGTGTATGCGCAAGACGCTAACACCAGTAATGCGGACAATCAATCTGTACAAGCACAAATTACTGAGCTGAAAAAAGAGATTGCCGCACTGCAAGCAAGCCAAGAAGCAATGGCGAAGTCTACGCCAGCTCAAACGCAACATGGTAGTGTTGAGAGTGTTGGCACTGGCACTGATAGCACTGATCATGTTACGGTGCCAACGAATATGGGGCAGATTCAGAACTTCTTGTTCTCAGATGTGCATGATGGTGTTATTCCGATGGGCATGTTAAGTTCATCGCAGTTTGCTTTAGGATTATTAAAGCAGCGTAATATGTATAGCGATCGCGCGTTGGTATTTGGTGGTTATTTGGAAGCGGATCCGCAAGTGTGGAATGGTAGTAAAATTGTGCGCCAAAATGTGGGAACCGAAAAAGGAACCCAAACATATCAATCAGGCAAAGGTTTGCCAATTACTACCGCTAACTTGTATGTTGCTGCTAACCTAGGGCGTTATGTCACTGCTGAAACAACGTTAGCAGCAGATCCATCGGATAGTTATAAAATCAATGCACAAGATGCTTTTGTGATGTTTGGTAATTTAGATGACTTCCCACTGTATGCAACGGTTGGTCAAAACCGTCTGGCATTCGGTTCATTCTCAGGTGGTGGTCCATGGACTGGTTCATTAACGCAGATGTTATTTAGACCAGGTCGTGTTAATAATGTCTCTCTTGCTTACTATAAGGATGGTCTAAGCAGTAATTTGACACTTTTCCAAACCGATGATCACACTAGTGACTTCGTTTATGCCGCATTTTATGGCAACGAGATTGGCAAGTTGGCATACGGCATTAATGGTGGTTACGTCTACAATGTTAATGGTACAGGTAATAGCTCATTTAATTTGGCAACAAACCCAGGACCAAGTAAGACACGTATTGGTGCCGTTAACTTTGATGCTAGCTTAAACTATGATATCTATGGTGTTGGTGCTGGTTGGGCGCAAACAACCAATAAATCGGATATGACTAATAGTGGTTATGCGGGTGCTTGGTATGTGCAAGCTGGCTTCTCACCAGAGATATATGGTCGTTCAACCAACTTTAATATTGCTTATAATGGTGCTTATAATACCAATAATTTACCAATTACCTTAAGTGGAAATGCAGATAAAGGCTATGCGACGACTTCAGGCGCAACCGCAGGTAATGCAAGTTCAGTAGTATATCCAGGCTCTGGTGTGGATAAAATGGTTGTAGCTTCAGCGCAACGTCCATTCTTCACCGAGAATGTATTGATTGGTCTGGAATATGCTTATATGCATATGTACAACAATCAGCATACGAATGCTTATACTTTAGATATCTCAGTATATTTCTAAAGATCAAAGCTGTAAAAAATAGGAGGAACTCCTCAACCTTCTATTTTTGTTATTTTAAGCCTGCAACTGCAGGCTTTTTTGTTTGATCTTGAGTGAAGTACTTGATGCTATTTTGGCAGCACAAAAAGAAACAGGGTTAGCTGAAAGTGAATTCCCAACATGCTTGCCTTACACGTTAGCGCAGCTATTAGATGATGAGTTCTATCCTTAAGCTTGATAGGTGATTGACAAAGGTGCATGATCTGAAAACCATGAATCAGTATAGATATCATCGGCGATAACGCTATCTTTTAATTCAGGTGTAATCCATTGATAGTCAATCCGCCATCCTACATTTTTAGCGCGTGCCTGACCTCGATTTGACCACCAGGTATATTGTTCAGCTTGTTGATTAATCACGCGAAAGGCATCAACCCAACCAATATCATCAAAGACATGATCAAGCCAAGCACGTTCCTCAGGTAAAACGCCGGATGTTTTCTGGTTTTGTTTCCAATTTTTAATATCGATTTCTTTATGCACGATATTAACATCACCGCAGACGATAAAACGCTTGTTATGGTTAATTTGATCTTTGAGTATATCTTTATACTTACCTAAGAAATCCATTTTATATGCCTGACGTTCGTCACCGCTTGAGCCTGAAGGGATATAGATAGAGGCGATACTTAAATCATCATAATCAAATTGAATATAGCGCCCCTCATCATCTGCCCAGTCTATGCCTAGGGTGTGGATGATGCGCTTAGGTTTGCGTTTGGCATAGATGGCAACGCCACTGTAGCCTTTTTTCTTGGCATCAGTATAAGCATAGTAATAGCCTTCAGGGAAATAAATGTCATCGTCTTTGAGTTGTTCAAACTGTGTTTTAGTTTCTTGGATGCATAAAAAATCAGCGTCTTGCTGCATAAACCAGTCAAAAAAGCCCTTGCGTGTGGCAGCGCGAATGCCGTTGGCATTAAATGAAATAACCTTCATATAATCATCCCTCTTGTCTTTCTACAATAAATAAAAAAGCCCGCAACAGCGGGCTTAAGATTAAAATGTCAGAGTAAATTATTCAGCAGCTGTTGTTGCATCTGCTTTAGTATCAGTTGCAGTAGCGTCATTGGCTGCAGGTTTTTCCGCTTTTTCTGCTTTGATCAATTCTACTTTGAAGCTTAATACTTGATTAGGTCCGATTTGTGGTGGAGCCATCTCGCCATATGCTTGCTTAGGTGCGCAGTAAAGAATAACTGTTGAACCTACTGGGATTTGACTTAAAGCATCAGTCCAGCAAGGGATCACTTGATTTAATGGGAAAGTTGCTGGTTTGCCAGTTTTCTCAGAGCTATCAAATACTTTACCAAGAAGCTCGCCCTTGGCTAGTTGTGCTGCACCCGCTTTAGCATCTTTGTTGAAATCAGCAGCAGGTGTTGTACCTGTGTAGTTGACAGTTACTGTATCAGTTTTAGCAGGAACGTCGCCTTTACCTTCAGTGATTACTTGGTAGTAGATACCATCAGCTGCTTTTTTAACATTAGGCATTTTAGCAACGTCAGCCATAAATGCATCAGCTGCTTTTTCATTTGCCGCGCCTTCTGCTTTCATTTTAGTTTGCGCTTTCTGGATCATTTCCATTTGGAAAGCTTGCATAATTTCTTTGCTTTTAGCTTCAGAAATTTTGGACTCTTTGCCAGAAAGTCCAGCTTCTAAACCTGCATTTAATTGTTTGACATCCAACTCGATATCTTGTGATTTAAATCCTTTACCCATCTCTTGACCGATGATGTAGCTTACTTCTTTCATATCAACTTTAGCAGGTTTTGCTGCATCAGTTTTAGCCGCAGCAAGCTTGGCATCAACTGTGGTTGCAGTCGTTTGTGCATCAGCGGCATAAGCTGTGATCGAACCAGCAAGTAGAATTGCTGTGGTTAGTGTAATAATCTTTTTCATGTGTTCTCCTTAGATTGGGATTATCTGTTAAAAGTTCAAATGCGCATCACATCGTAGAAATTGATTTGGCATAAGTCAATATGTGTATGCGGCAAAAAAATGCTATATTCCTTGGATTGACATTATGGTTAATGCATTTTGGATTAATTACGTTTATGCTAAAAGCATCGATGTTAAGGATAAATAATGCGAAAGAGGAGTGCGATGTGAGGGGATTAAAGTTTAGTGTTATTTTACTGAGTATGGGCATGGGCTATACCAGTGCGCAAACTCAATATACAGTGGATTATGCCTTAGGTGATTATTATTACCCATATGTCAATCAGCATGAAAACAACAAAGGTTGTTTGACTGAATTTGTGACAAAAGTTTTTAAAAGTCAGGGTGTGAATCTTGGTGAGATTAAATGGTTACCCTGGAGTGTGGCAATGAAAAGCTTATCCTATGGCGCTTCACCTGGTGTGTCATTTCCATGGAGCTACACCAAAGAACGTGCACAAAAATATCTTTATAGTGACGCGCTTTACACTAAATCGGCTTACATTTGGGTATTGAATGATGATAAGCAAAGCTCTATTGATTTCAAGTCGTTACAAGGGGCGAAAGTCTGCGTGCCGCAAGGCTATGGTGCCTATGGCAAGTTGGCAGACATGTTTACGCAAAAGACAGCGACGCGTATTACTGTATTAACAATGCAAGATTGTTTTAGTCAATTGAAAGCAAAGCGTGTGACTGCTGTCTACGCAGGTGACGATGCGCTTGAAAATATTGCGCATATCAAAGACGGGGTAAGTCTTTTCACTAAGGCATTTGTTGCTGATCAGCAGACACATTACCTAATTGCCGCAAAAGATCAAACCGGTTCAGCTAAGCTGATTAGTTTATTTAATAACGGGCTAAAAACCATGAAGTTTAATCCAGATCTATATTGCAACTTTGATAAACAATAATTAT
>JAQCCA010000008.1 GCA_027621155.1 Pseudomonadota bacterium
CGCAGATAATGCTTTATTGCTATGTTAAGGGCTTTTCTTTATAGTAGTGCGCTTGTTGATTGAGCAGGAAAAAGCGCATGCTTGAGTTAAGAAATATCAATATTGATCCTAGAATTTTTAATGTGAGCGCATTATTTGATGCTGGCAAAAAATATGCAATTGTCGGTATTAATGGCGCTGGCAAGACATCACTTCTAGACGTGATATCAGCTAAACTTTCTGACAAAAATATCATGGGCGAGGTCCTGCTTGATGGCAAAAACGCAGCTGAATTCAATCCAAAAAGGCGCGCCCAAAAATTTGCTTATCTTGCGCAAAATACACAGGTTTTATTCAATTACACCGTTAATGATATTGTTAGCATGGGGCTTTATCCGCATGACTTGAATCCCAATAGTAAAGAAAATCTAATCAATCAAGTGTGCGAAATGTTAAGGATAACTAAACAAAAGAGCGCGCCTTTTCATACACTTTCAGGTGGGCAAAAACAGCGTGTTCATTTAGCGCGTGTTGTATTACAAATTATTGCTGGCGATAATAATGAAGAAAAATGGCTGCTACTGGATGAGCATGCTGCTGGATTGGATCTTTATCAACAAGCGCTGATTTTTGAAATTTTAGATGAGTTATTGAAGTGCCATAATCTAGGTGTCATTATGGTGATGCATGATTTAAATTTAGCAGCTAAATTTTGTGATCAAATGCTTTTAATTGATAACGGTAGATTGCTTAAAATGGATGAACCTAAAAAAGTAATGCTTGATGATAAGTTTGCTCAAGCTTTTAAAATCAAAGCTAAATATTTAGCTCATGAGGATGCGTTTTTGTTTTCAGCAAAATAAAATAATTCAGGTGCTTTTTATGAAAAGTTGTGTGAATAGGACGTAAAGTGTTCTCGAACATCTGTGATAGGTCTTGCCCAGCTTCGTGAACTTGGTTTTTCTAATGCTAATGTCGGTGCATTTATCATGGTTTCTGCAAAAGTAATTGGCATAGCCAGTGGCGCTACTGACCAATCATCAGGAATATCACCACAAAAATCCAAATCTGTATAACTCTGGTCTAAGAGACCATATTTATAAAGTGTATAGGATATAATTCGTACATTTGTAACTGTTGCAGGGTATGAGCCAATAGTATGATTTAAGTCCACGTTACCCGTATCCATCGGGCCTGGGTTTGGGTTTAATTGTCTACGCGCCCTAATTGTTTAATAAGTTTTCATTACTTAGATCTAATAGATCTAATTTTAAGCAGTGTGATGATAACTCAGATATTTTCCTTAAAATAGGGTGACCTGAATAATAGGAATGGACAATGTGCGAATCAAAATTAGGGCATATTGTATTTTCTATTTGGGTGTTAGGGTCTTGTTTTTGAGCTTGTAAATAGCTAGCGGCATCATCTTGAATGGGAATCTTTGTAAACACCAATCCGTTATATGCAAACTTAAGCGCATTTTCAATAGCAGCTGGATTAAAATTAAATACACTATTTTGTGCTGGTGCATAACCACAGTCAATATAAAAACCGCCATATGTATATAGAGCTATAAATCGTAAAATATTTGCAGCAATCGCGCCTTGGGCAACATCAGATTTTGCTTTAGCAAAGCCAAGTAGACTATTTAAACGGTCCTCTTTTTAACGAGCTATAATTATTAATAACTGAAGGACTACAACCTTGTGTAATAGCGTCGTTCCCTAGCTCATCAACTTTTTTTGCTTCAATATGTTGTCCAAGTTCAATATTAGGCGGATGTTTGTCATACCATAAGATTGTTTTTATGTCATATTGTTTAAGACTACCTGTTTTGTCAAGGTGTTGAGCTAATAAATTACAGCCTGACAAATTTCGCCTAAAGTGATTATGTACTCGCGATACTTTCTCAATAATACTATCTGGCGCTTGATTACCAACATAAATGAAATGTAGGTATATTGTATTACTGGCTAAATCCACTTGGTAACCGGCATTTCTTAGAGTATTTTTACATTCAAGAAGGACGCCGTAGTATCCTTCTTGTATGCTATAACTATTGTTTTCAAAGCTATCACTAAACAACATTTGTGCAAGATTTATCTTGGCGTTACTAAAGCGTTGTTTGATTTCCTTACGCTTGGCTTGGCCTTCTATAGTTCTATCATAACATGCCATCTGATATTCGATCCTTCCAGTGGTTAATAACAGTTATTTCCAAACGCTTTACGTCAAATATTCTACAAAATCAGACTGATAAGTAAATCAAATTTTTAGTAAAATCAGCTAAAACGATCCTTTAATAAGCTTAAATTACTCTTAGCAAGCGTCTTTCTCTCGGCTTGAGTGGTTTCTGATTTGCCACTCCAACTAAGATCATCTTGTGGCAGCTCATCGATAAAACGACTGGGCTTTGACGGGTTCGTTTCGCCAAATCTTTTGCGCATTTTTGTCAAAGTTAGGGTTAAGGTATGCTTAGCACGGGTAATAGCAACATAAGCCAAACGGCGCTCTTCTTCGATAAAGTCATCGTCAATGCTTTGCTGATGTGGCAACAGGCCTTCCTCAACACCCATTACATAAACATGTGGATATTCCAAACCTTTTGAGGCATGTACTGTGAGGATTTGCACTTTTTCATCCTCTTTTTGCTCTTGCTCTCGATCAATAATGTCTAATAACAACATACGATTGATCGTTTCTGCAAAATTTATCTCTACAGACTGGTTTTTTGAGTTTTTTGAGCTTTCTAAATTTTCCGCATTTTCTATTTCTGTTGTTTCGTCTACATCAGCTATATCGTCATCACTTTTATCTTGTTTCTTCTCACAAATCCAACCAATTAAATCCAAAACGTTTTTGTAGCGTTTTTCTGCTTGCGCCAATGAATTCGTATTATCAACAAGCCAGGTATGGTAATTGATTGCTTCCATCATATGAATCAAATGCGTTGCTAGATGGTGTACATCCTTAATTTTACGCTGATAGTCATAAATAAATTGTTTAAAGACTTTCAGCTTTTCAATGCCAATAGGTTTTAATACTTGTGTTAAACCCATTTCATCGATTGCATTGAATAATGAGATATGTCGCGATGTTGCATATTCGCCAAGCTTCTCAAGTGTCGATGGACCAATTTCGCGCTTTGGGGTATTGATCACACGTAAAAATGCACAGTCATCTTGATCATTCACAAGCAATTTAAAATAGGCCAAAGCATCTTTAATCTCGGCTTTAGCAAAAAATGAACTGCCACCACTAATGGCATAGGGAATTTTATATAGCTGAAAATAGCGCTCAATCAAAAATGATTGGTGATTGCCACGAATAAGCACAGCATAGTCTTTAAAATGCGTATTATTATTGACTTTGTGCGTCATAATTTCACTGGCAATGCGTTGGGCTTCATCTTCTTCACTTTTGGTTACAAGTACACGAATCGGCTCACCGTAGTGATGAGCTGACCAAAGTTTTTTAGTAAATAGGTGAGGGTTATTATCGATTAATGTATTAGCCGCATGCAAAATGCGCCCACTTGAGCGATAATTTTGCTCCAGTTTAACGACTTTAAGCTTCGGATAGTCTTGTTGCAAGAGAGATAAATTCTCAGGGCGAGCACCACGCCAAGCATAAATTGACTGATCATCATCACCGACCACGGTAAATTGCTGGCGCTGAGAAACTAATAATTGCATTAATTTATATTGGCTTTCGTTGGTGTCCTGATACTCATCGATTAATACATAATGAAAACGTTGTTGCCAGTACTCTTTAACCTCAGGATGCTTTTTTAGTAATTGCACAGGAATGAAAATCAAATCATCAAAATCTACTGCATTATAGGCTTTAAGGTATTTCTGATATTGAATATACACTTCATGCGCCTGCTTTAAATGATCATTGCCTGTAAGCATGACCTCAGTCGGGATCAGTAGTGCATTTTTCCACAATGAAATTTGCTGTTTAAATTCAGCAGCTACCTGTTTGGTTGACTGAAAAGCGCTATAAGCAATCTCATGAATCAATGTAATCGCATCTTGCTCATCAAAAAGGGTAAAATTGGCTTTATAACCTAAAAGCGCATGATGCTTACGTAATAACGTTAACCCAAGATTATGAAAAGTTGAAATACGCAAGCCTCTAGTGTTCTCACCTTCAAGGCGAGATTGCACACGCGACTTCATCTCTTTGGCTGCTTTATTGGTAAAAGTAACCGCTAAGATACTATGTGCCTTGTAATGACATTTCTGGATTAAATAGGCAATTTTCTCAGTAATGACACTGGTTTTGCCACTTCCTGCACCCGCAAGTACTAATAGTGGACCACTGATATATTCAACCGCTTGTTGTTGCTCTGGATTTAATTGACGCATTTGAGCTTAGGCAATAATTTTGGCATGGATATCGCCTTGTAAAATAATCGGCGTATTTTCAATGGCATGATTAAAAACAGCAAGCACAAAGCTCTTATCATCTATACTCACTTGATTGACAATATCAGCAATGTTTTTTCCGTCAACGTTTTGCAGTTTCTCGGCAAGAGGTAATGGCTTATCCGTTTCAATGCTTAACAAGGATTTCTTTAAATTACCGCGATATTTCATGCGCGCAATAATTTCTTGTCCCATAAAGCAGCCCTTTTGATAGCTAATGACATCTAAACAATCAAGATTAAGCTCTGCAGGTAGAAAGGATTCGCTATTATGAATATCAATCATCGGCAATTGTTGGCAAATATTTTCTTTTTGTACTTCGTCAAAATTTAATGAGCTAACAAGCTGTTGAGAAACATCAACAATAGCGTGTTGTAGCAAACAACTTTTTTCATCATCATTTTGACTATATATCAGTTGATATTGATCAGAATACTCAAAGCTAATCTTAGAAAATACAGCATACTTTCTAAGGGTTTGTAATGCTTGATCAGCCAAGTTTCTTGGTAACGCTAACAACAAATCATTCTCAGCAACAAAGCGCATAAAGAATAGGGCGATAATACGTCCCTTTTGATTGCATAGCGCGTTTAGCTGCATGGGGTTATCAGCATTAAGCAGTGTCACATCATTGGTCAGTTGCCCTTGTAAGAACTTCACACAGTCCGCGCCAAATACGCGAATCACTTCAAACTCTTCATAAATATAATAAGCCATAAAATCAACACAAAAGGCTAGTCACCATGCTAAGGAAAATAGCGGATTTAATGCCCAAAGTAAAGCAAAGTGAAGCTTGCGTGGTACTGAAAACTATAAAAATAATAGAAATCTATAAATAGCGTTTGAGGCTACTAAATAGTTTTTGTTACAATCTGGCTACCTTTGTTTTTGAATGTTGAGTCTTAGTCTTATGGATTCCGTATTGTGTTTGTCACCTGTTGATGGTCGTTATGCTGATAAAGCAGCGAGTTTACGTCCCTTTTTAAGTGAATATGGTCTTATTTATTATCGCACTTTAGTTGAAATCAAATGGCTAAAGCATCTTGCCAATACGCCTGAAATTAATGAAGTGCCAAAGCTATCACGAGATGCTTTAAATGTCTTAGATGATATTGTGAATAACTTTAGTGAGAAGGATGCGCTGGCGGTTAAAGAGATTGAACAAACAACCAATCACGATGTCAAAGCTGTTGAATACTTTATTAAAAACAAGATTGCAGAGAATGCTGAGCTTGCTAATATCAGTGAATTTATACATTTTGCCTGCACTTCTGAGGATATTAATAATCTCTCGTATGCTTTAATGCTAAAAAATGCAATTGAAAAGGTGGTGTTGCCAGAAGTTAAACACGTTCAAGACTTTATCCAAAAATTAGCAAGCGATTTTGCTGATCAACCGATGTTATCACGTACTCACGGGCAACCTGCGTCACCGACAACGCTTGGCAAAGAGCTCATTAATGTTGCTTATCGTTTATCACGTCAGATAAAGCAGTTAGCGCAAATTGAGTATTTAGGTAAAATCAATGGTGCGGTGGGTAACTTCAATGCGCATGTTGCAGCATATCCTGATATTGATTGGCAAAAGCTTGCTAAGTCATTTGTTGGTAGTTTAGGGTTAAGCTATAACCCATTAACGACACAGATCGAGCCACATGACTATGTCGCTGAATGCTTTGATTGTTTATGTCGTATTAATACGATTTGTATCGATTTTAACCGTGATATTTGGGGTTATATTTCTCTCAATTACTTCAAACAAAAAACGATTGCTGGTGAAATCGGTTCATCAACCATGCCACATAAAGTCAATCCAATTGATTTTGAAAATGCAGAAGGGAACTTAGGTCTTGCCAATGCATTAATGAATCATTTATCTGCTAAATTACCCATTTCACGTTGGCAGCGTGATCTGACGGATTCCACGGTACTACGCAATATTGGTGTTGGTTTGGCTTATAGTTTGATTGCTTATCAGGCGATGTTAAAGGGCATGAAAAAACTTGAGCTTAACCGCGAGCCAATTTTAGATGATCTAAAAAATAATGTTGAAGTCTTGGGTGAGGCCGTGCAAACTGTGATGCGTCGTTATGGTATTGAAAAACCATATGAGAAACTCAAAGAGCTAACACGTGGCAAACGTATTTCACTGAATGATTTATCCGTTTTTATCGATGGATTAGCTTTGCCACATGAAGTGAAAGAAAATTTAAAAGCGATGACACCAGCGAATTATATCGGAATTGCTGAGAAATTGTGTCAAGAACATATTAATTAAAAAAACTGGCAACAAGTCCAATAATGGCGCCAAAAACGCCACCCCAAACGACCAACCAGCCAAGGTGCTTTCTAATCATCTCTTGAATAATATTCTTGACCATCTTTGGTGTAAGCTCTTCTAAACGCGCATCAATCATGGACTCAAGTTTTTCAGCAATATGGTGTGCATTTAATTGATCAAACTTAAAACTGCCATTACCATCAGCGTTACTTAGCATCGCCATGATTGATTTTTCCATCTTGGCTTTGAAAGAATCGCGCATCGGCTCAATAGCATCTTTTCCACCTAGAAAAGACTCAATCATGCTACCAAACTGGCTTTCCATAATTGCCTCAACAAAACTGTCAAATAGCAAATCATAATCAACCTTTTTGGCAATAGTGTCTTTGAAGCTGTTTTTCTCATCAGCAAAAGTACCTAATAAAAAGCGCTCAAGATATTCAGTTTTGAAGAACTGCTTTAACAGCATATTTTTAATGGCACGTTTGAAACCCTCAAATTGGCGTGGAATAACGCCTGAGCCATAGACAAAGGGGATTTTGTCAAAAAGCATTACAATCGCTAGCCAGTTGGTGATAGCGCCAGAAAGGGCATAGAAACCAAATGCTTTAAGCTGGGCATTGGCAAATAGCACGCCTAAAATACTGATGATAAGTGCGATAAGATTGGTCATAAGACTTTTATTAAACATATTTATTATAGTTTCCATTAATCGGTTTAAAGCGGCGACTATCATAAGAAAAATTTGTATTTCAAGCAAACGTTCAATCGGTTAATTTTATGATTTTGCTTATATTAGTCATTACAGAGAATTTAAAAACTGTTAGCCTTATCTTACTTAGGTTAGTGTTGTGAATTATATGCAAAGCATTGTTTTTAATAATAAAACTATATCTCCCTCAAAAATAGTATGTGTTGGGCGTAATTATTTAAATCACATCAAAGAGCTTAATAATGCAATTCCCGAAGAACCTGTACTTTTTATAAAGCCTAATTCAGCGATCAGTGACACTTTAGCGATTGACTCGGTACGTACACTGCACTATGAAACAGAGTTATGTCTACTGATAGAATCACAAAAAATCGTAGGTATTGGTTTAGGGCTTGACTTAACCGATCGCAGTCTGCAAAGCAAGCTTAAGCAAAAAGGGTTACCATGGGAAAAAGCCAAATCATTTGATGGCGCGGCGGTTTTTAGTGCGTTTATTCCTTTAAAAAACGTCGATGATTTAGCTGATTTGTCATTTACATTAATGATCAATGGATGTGTTAAACAGCGTGGTGTGTATGAGTATATGTTGCACAAACCAGCGTTTTTAGCTCAATATATTCAGACGTATTTCAGCTTGAATGATCACGATATTGTCATGACAGGAACACCTGAAGGTGTTGGTGAAGTTAAGCTCAATGATGTCTTTGATCTCAGTTTATATCTCAAAGAAAAAGTTGTGTTAACAAAGCAATATGTAGTAGGCAATCGCTAGCTAAAAAATGGCTTAGACCTCGCTCAGCCAACTGTTTTGATAGGGAATCTTAAGTGATATCTAGATTTAATAAGTTTGCCTGATAAAACTTCATCTCATCAATGGACTCTTTAATATCATCTAAAGCTAAATGAGTGCTTTGCTTGTCAAATTGTTGCAAAATTGCGGGTTTCCAGAATGAAGCAGCAATCTTAAAGGAGCTTACATCAAGCAAGCGGTAATGAAAATAATCCTCTAAGGTTGGCATATATTTTGCTAAAAATTTGCGATCTTGCCAAACTGAGTTACCACACAAGGGTGATTGACCTTTTTTAACATATGGTTTAATAAACTCAAGAATCATTTGCTCAGCTTCATTTAAACCGATGTTGCTTTGTCTGGCACGCTCGGTTAAGCCTGACTCACCATGCGTTTTAATACACCATGAATTCATGCTTTTTAAGACATCTTCATTTTGATGAATGGCAATAGCAGGCGATTCAGCCAAGATATTCAAATCTGGATCAGTAACAATCGCAGCGATTTCAATAATATGACACATGTCGATCTCAAGACCGGTCATCTCAAGATCAAGCCAGATAAGATTACTTTTTGTTTGTGCCACGTCGCTCACAACCTTAGTCCTTAGCGCGTGAAACGTAATCACCTGTACGCGTATCGACTTTGATCACCTCATCGATTTGAACAAATAAAGGCACTTTAACCACAGCGCCTGTTTCAAGTGTCGCTGGTTTGCCGCCAGTACCTGCTGTGTCACCTTTTAAACCTGGATCTGTCTCGACAATCTTTAGCTGTACAAAATTTGGCGGAGTAACACTAATTGGCTCACCATTAAACAAAGTGATAGAACATTGATCTTGCTCTTTGATCCATTTTTTACTATCAGCTAATGCGGTTTCAGTCACATTGTATTGTTCAAATGTTTCATCGTGCATGAAAACATAAAACTCGCCATCAAAATATGAATAGCTTGCTGCTACCTCTAGAACATCTGCTGCATCAACTGATTCACCTGATTTGAATGTTTTTTCAATCACACGTCCATTTTTTAAATTACGTAACTTGACACGATTAAATGCTTGACCTTTACCGGGTTTCACAAACTCGTTTTCAACGATAACCATCGGGTTGCCATCCAGTAAAAGTTTCAAACCATTTTTAAATTCACTTGTACTAAAACTTGCCATCTTTTTCCTCTTTAGTATATTAGCGCTACTTTATTTCAAAACGTCGAACATGATACACGAAAAACACGCCACGCAACAGAATAAAGCGCATAGCAAAAATGCAGATTGGAAAAATGCATTGGCAACAGGTTTTGCGCATTGGCGAGACTTAGCGCAATTTTTGGAAATTGATCCTACATTTTATGATATTCCGGTACTTAAATCATTTCCAATGCGTATTCCTAAAGGCTTTGCATCACGTATGCAAAAGGGTGACATCAATGATCCATTATTATTGCAAGTATTACCTTCAGTAGAAGAGCTTGACTCAGTCAATGACTATGTTGATGATCCTTTACAAGAAGCAGATTTCAATCCGGCAAAAGGTCTTTTGCATAAATATAAAAATCGCGCGCTGTTGATACTCCATCCAGCGTGTGCCGTGCATTGTCGCTATTGTTTTCGTCGGGAGTATGATTATCAAGCGCAAACACAATCAAAAGCATTGTGGCTTGATACTTTTGAGTATATTCGTAAAAACACAGCGCTTGATGAGGTGATTTTCTCTGGTGGCGATCCTCTCATGCATAATGATGTGCTATTGACATGGTTTTTGGCACAAATTGAGGATATTCCGCATATCAAACGTTTGCGTATTCACACACGAATTCCGATAGTATTGCCCGAGCGAATCACCCCTGAGTTGATTGATGTGTTTAAAGAAACGCGCTTGCAAAAAATCATGGTTATTCATGCCAATCACGCCAATGAGATTAATGACGATGTCACAATTGCTTTGACAGCACTTAAGAATCAGTCCCAGTTTACTTTGTTTAATCAATCAACGTTACTTAAAGGTGTCAATGATAATGCACATATCCTAAAAGCTTTATCTGAAGCACTTTTTGCTGCAGGGGTAATGCCATATTATTTACATGTACTTGATAAAGTCAAAGGGGCGGCACACTTTGATGTTGATGAGTCAACAGCCAAGGAAATACATACTAAGCTCAAGTCATTAACTTCAGGCTATCTTGTTCCTAAGTTGACACGCGAAGTGGCACATGAAATGGCAAAAACTTGGATAAATTAATACTTTTTTGCATAAAAGCATTGAAACTAAAAGCACGATATAGCTTAATATCATTGATTTGACGGTTTTATGATGAGAAGGAAATAATGTTAAAAATAATCAATAAAGTAACAAAGGTATGTTTTATGGCAGTAGTATTAACTGGCGTTTCACAGGCGTCCGATTGTGATAGCAGCAAACTCACCAATGCATTTAATTTAATTGCTAAGCGCGCTGAAGTTATGCAATTAGTCGCTGCTGATAAATACTCAGATAAGACAAGTATTTACGCACCAGCGCGTGAGATTCAAGTGCTACAAAACGTTCAAGCAATTGCGAACAAAGAAAATTTGCCACTTTATCCAACTTTGATGTTTAGCCAGTTACAAATGGATATGTCAAAATTTATTGAGCAGTATTGGCTAGATAAATGGCTCTCTAATCCTAAAAGCTTTCATCATAAAGATTTAGATCTAACGAAATTAAGAGCCACGATAAGTAGTGTTGATAAATCACTTTATCCTGCGATTAAAGATGCATTACCGTCACTTAAACGCTGCTCATTAGCGATCAGCTCAAAAGCATTTAAAGCAGCGATGAATAAAGTTGAAGGGGTGCCTAGTAATCCGGATTATGTGAATATGATGTTGGCAAGCTTAGTGGCAATTTCTCAAGCTCAGCAATAATCTTTTGTGGTAGCAGCTTATTCATGCAATCCATATGTCCTAATGGGCATTCGCGTTTAAAACAAGGATGACATTCAAGACCCTCAAGATAAATACTTTTTGCCAATGTGTTTAATGGTGGTGTGAACTTATCAGAAGTCGAACCATAAATAACAAGTGTTGGGATATTAAGCGCGCAAGCGATATGCATCAATCCTGAGTCATTGCTAATAACCCGTTGGCAACTCGCCAATAAATATACCGCTTCTGGCAGTGTGGTTTTTCCAGCTAAGTTAAATAAATGCGCATGATGATTGCAACCTTTACTAATATCTGAAGTGGTTTGCTGATCTTTGGCGCCACCTAATAAAAGCACTTGATAATTTTGATCCAACAGATATTGCGCAAGCTCTGTATAATACGCGCTTGGCCATTTTTTGGCAGGTCCAAACTCAGCCCCTGGGCACAGCGCAATAATCGGCTTATCTTTGCTTAAACGATACTTAGCCAGTGTCGTTTCAACTAAGTGGCTATCAACATTAAACTTAGGGTAGGACAGCTTTGTAGGTAAGTGCTCTTTTTTATCAATGGCTAATGCGCAAAAACGCTCAATCATTAACGGGAATTTTGTTTTATTGAGTTTACGCCTATCATTTAACAGCAGATAACGCACTTCACCATGCCAGCCTGTGCGTTTTTTAATCTTGGCAAAAAACGGAATGAGCGCTGATTTCCATGAGTTGGGTAATACGATTGCATCGGTATAACCTTTGCCTTTAAATTCAAGTGCTTTTTTTTTGCGTGCAGTAAAGCCAAATTGACCATGCTTAAACTCAAGCTCAAAAGCCTCATTGATCTCAGGCATAAACTTTGCCAACTCACAGCAGTGTTTAGGGGCTGCAATATCAATAATACAACTGGGGTCTTGTGATTTGAGAAAGCGATAAAGTGATTGAGACATCACCATATCACCGACCCAACTAGGCGCAATAATGAGATATTTACGCATCAGAGACAGTTTGATCATTACCAACGACAACAAAGCGTGTACTGCAATATGGGCAGACGCCTTCACTTTGGTCATGTAGGTCTATATATACGCGTGGATGCTGGTTCCAAGAAGCGTGCTCAGGAATAGGACAACAGATTCTTTGTCCACTGGACACTTTGACGGTTTGAATATCTTTAGACATAAAAAAACACTCTAGCTAACTATGCATAATGGCGCGTAGTGTAGCATAGAGTGTTGGTTGCGACAATTCCTCTACTCGTCTACTTTGAATTAAGTGGAAAGTTATTGAGGGATTAGCTTAAGACACTAGCGCCTTGAGTTTTACTATATCGAGTATGGTAATATCTTTGTGCTTAGCTTGAACGATGCCATCTTTAGCCAATGTTTTAAAGGCACGTGAAACTGTTTCAATACTTAGGTTGAGATGATTTGCAATTTCTAAATGCTTCATTGGTAATGTAAAGAATGTGTTGGAGTAACCACAGCGTTTTTGATGAGTGCTTAAGCGATAAATAAACTGTGCTAATTTAATATGTGCCTCACAAGTCGCGTCAACAAGATGCATAGCAGCATTAAATTTCTTACTCATTAATTGCAAGAAATCCAAGTTAGATAGTGTGTCATTTGAAATAGCTTTCACAAAGCTCGGGTAATCAAAGCCACATACCGTACTATCCTCTAAAGCAATGGCATTTAATTGATGTAGATTTGATTCAATGCCATCAAATCCAAAGGCATCACCTTGTAGGCAAAAATCAACGATATGTTCATGCGCGTTCACTAGTTTAAAGCTACCAGCACGCACACTATAAAAGGCAGTTAGATTGCGATTGATTGTATATAACGCATCGCCTTTTTTAATATTAACCGCAATGGACTTCACTTGAGTTAATGTTTTGTCATCATCAAATGGATTGATATTAAGTGCGCTACATAAATCACGGCAATCACAAAAATGACAGGTTTTAGGGCGACCGGTTAATTTATGGGCTTGATGTATCACCATGAATTTGCTTCAACTATTCTATAAGAGATATCAGGCATTGTGCCAAAAACTTGATCTATGTCAACAAAGAGCAAGCTTAAGTGATTGATTTATCTTTGATAGTTTAGCTAGGTGATAACTCAAACTACAATAGGCAGCAAGATGCTTTGTCGTATGCGAAGTGTTGATAACGATGTTCAATCATATGAAGGGTAGTATAAATGATACCAAGTCTATTATCAGTGGAGCTTGCGCGTTGGCAATTTGCCTTTGTTGCCTGCTTTCACTTTATTTTTGTACCATTGACACTGGGGCTTACGTGGATTATTTTCACGATGGAGCTGATGTATGTCATCACTGGCAAACAAGTCTATAAAGACATGACCAAGTTCTGGGGAAAACTCCTTGGAATTAACTTTGCAGTGGGTGTTCTTTCTGGTTTAACGATGGAGTTTTCATTTGGTTTAAACTGGGCATATTACTCGCAATTTGTTGGTGATATTTTTGGAACACCATTAGCGATTGAAGGCTTGGTTGCCTTTATGCTTGAGTCAACCTTTGTTGGGATGTTCTTCTTAGGTTGGAACAAGCTTTCTAAGAAACAGCATCTATGTGTGACATTCTGCTTGGCAATTGGTTCAAACTTATCTGCACTTTTAATTTTGGTTGCTAATGGCTTTATGCAAGTCCCTGCCGGTGGCGAATTTGTTTGGCAGACAATGCGTATGGAAACAACGCATTTGTGGGATTTGTTCATTAACCCGATAGCGCAAATTGGCTTTGCACATACGGTAATTGCCGGCTATGTAACATCATCTGTTTTTGTCATCGGTATCAGTGCTTTTTACTTACTGCGCAAGAAAAATAAAAGCGATGTTGCCTTTGCTAAACGTTCGATGGGGGTTGGCTTGGGCTTTGGTTTAATCGCTTCACTAATGGTCATGGTGATGGGCGATGAGCAAGGTATTTTAGCTTATAAGTATCAGCCGATGAAGCTTGCTGCGATTGAAGCAGAATGGGGCACACAAGCACCTCCTGCTAATTTTAATGTCATTGCCTTCCCTAACCAGTCTGAGCGCAAGAATGATTTCTCAATTCAAGTACCTAAATTATTAGGTCTATTAGCAACTCATTCATTTGATCAGAAAATTTATGGCGTCAACACCATATTATTTGATGGCTATACTGATGTAATGACAGGTAAAGAAATCCCTGCAGTTACTACACGCATTGCCAACGGTGCCAAGGCATATGAAGCAATGATGAAAATGCGCGATGGCTCAGCAGCAAAAAGTGACTACGCTACTTATAACGAATATCACCAAGATCTGGGTTACGGCATGTTGCTATTACGTTATTTGCCAGTCGGTGAGCCATTGACTCAAGCAACTTCTCAGCAGATTTGTGCGGCAGCCTTAGATACAGTGCCAAATGTTTCAACCATATTCTGGACATTTAGAATAATGGTTGGCATTGGCGTATTTATGTTTCTTGTCATGATTGGCGGCTTAATCTTGCTCTTTAGAAAAACTTTATGGCAGAAGCGCTGGGTTTTACGAACGATGCTTTATATGATCCCATTACCGTGGATTGCTTGCTTATGCGGTTGGATTGTTACCGAACACGGACGCCAACCATGGACGGTGTATGATATGTTGCCGACAACCGTAAGCTCATCGATGATCAATGGTTGGGATATTTTATTCACATTAGTAATATTCTGCTTGTTCTATGCCTTATTGTTCGCTGTTGAAATGTATTTGATGTTTAAGTTTGCGCGCTTGGGACCAAGCAAAGTCCTTAATAAAGCACCGGCAACTACGAAGGAGAAGCAATAATGATGGATTTGTATAGTGTTATTCAGTTATTAAGCTGGTTAGCGGTTGGTCTTATCATGTTCTTGACAGCTGCAACGATGTGCTTTGACTTTGGTGCGGGCATCTTGGCACGTTTTGTTGGTAAAAATGATAATGAAAAACGTGCCATTATCAATATTGTTGCGCCAACATGGGATGGTAATCAGGTCTGGTTAATCACCGCCGGTGCTGGATTGTTTGCGATTTGGCCGCGTGTCTATGCCGGATCATTCTCAGGCATGTACTTAGGTGTTTTGGTTGTGCTTTGGGGCTTGTTTTTACGTCCTGTTGCTTTTGAATATCGTCATAAAATTGAAAACACCAAATGGGCTGGTTTCTGGGATTGGATGCTGTGTTTAGGTAGCTTGATTCCTATTTTGATCATTGGTGTCGCTATTGGTAATTTATTTTTAGGCTTGCCATTTCAATTTGATCCGCATAGCTTACGTTTTTACTATGGTGAGACCAAGGCATTGGTGCAAGAGCCTGCCTTTATCTCACTCATTGGCTTACTAAGACCATTTGCATTATTAATTGGTATTTTTGCCGTAATTATGTCGATTATGCATGGTGCGTCATATTGCGCAATGCGTACCAGTGGCGTGCTATTAGATCGTTTTGTTAAAATCCAAAAAGTAAGTGCATGGCTTTTTATTATTCTATTTGCCATCGGCGGTATTTGGCTTATCTTTATTCCTGGCTTTCACTGGCAGCTATCGAGTGATTTAAGTACATACTCACAAGCAATTAACCATCCATTAACTGGTGGCGTTGTGACAGTGACACAAGGTGGCTGGTGGAGTAATTATGGTAATCATATCTGGATGCTAATTGCGCCTGTATTAGGCTTTGTTGGCGCAATAATGGTATTAAGCTTTGCTAAAAAATCAAATCCACTACTTGCATTTTCAGGTAGTGTTATCGCATGCTTTGGTGCCGTGTTTACATTAGGCTTTAGCTTATTTCCATTTATCATGCCATCAAGTATTGAACCTATGCAAAGTATGGTGCTTTGGAATTCAAGTAGCTCATTGATTTCACTGATTGGCATATTAATTGTGGCAGTGATTATGCTACCAATCATTTTTATCTACACAACCTTTGTTTACAAGAAAATGTGGGGTAGAGATGCCAAAATGACAGCGCAAGAAGTTGAACAACGCTCACATGAATTATATTAAGAAGACTAAGGGGTTTTAAAAATGAAACTAATTTTATGGATTATTGGCATTGCCGCTTTGGTGTTGTCCTATTTATTTGAAAGCTTTTATATATTCTGGTTAGCAACCGCATTTACTGCAGTAGTTGCTGGATGCACTGTTGCTCATAGTGTTGACAAAAACCTGCCAGTTGAAAGCGAATAACAAGTCAATTTCTCCAATGGAATCATATTTCCATCGAATATCCTTCTTCATGCGCGACATATTTTTTATTTTACACTACACTTATTTGTGATTAAGATGCGCATGGATTGCCAAATTGGCATAAGAAAATAGGAAAAACACATGAGAATATGCTTTATTATGTACCCTTGGGAGCGTGTCGAACCAAAGATGGACTCAACACTGCGTTTAATTCACGAATGTGTTAAAAGAGGGCATACAGTTGCGATTGCAACACCGAGCAATCTCACGATTCGTGATAGTGTTGCACAGGCTTATGCGGATGTTTTCACCAAGGAAACAAAGGTAAGCTCAAGTTTTGTATCCTTTTACAATAATGCTAAGTTTAAACGTTGCCAATTGCCGTTATCAGGTTTTGATGTGATTTTTATGCGTGATAATCCACCATTGGATAATCTGGCATTAAACTTCCTTGATTCAATTCATTCAGATACCTTTATTATGAATAGCTTAAATGGGCTTAGAATCGCTAATAATAAGCTTTATACCGCAGGCTTTAATGATTATGAAAATCTTTTTATCCCAGTGACTCATGCTTCAAAAAACCGTGAATATTTACAGCGTGTTCTTGAAGAAGAATCAGGAGAGAAGATGATACTGAAACCATTAAATGGTTTTGGTGGAGAGGGTGTTATCGTTGTTGAGAAAAAAGCGTCTTCTAATTTCAAATCGCTGCTTGATTTTTATATAGGGGATAAAAATTCCAAAGGCAATTATGTTATTTTGCAAGAGTATGTTGATGGTGCTGAAGAGGGCGATGTACGGATTCTGATGCTCAACGGCGAACCAATAGGTGCGATGAAACGCGTACCTGCTAAAGATGATATTCGCTCAAACGTGCATGCAGGTGGGCATGTGCAAAAACACAGCTTAAGCAAGCAAGAAAAAGCGCTATGTAAATTTATTGGTCCTAAATTGGTAGAAGATGGACTTTATTTTGTTGGGATTGACGTTATCAATGGCAAATTGATTGAGGTTAATGTCCAAAGCCCAGGTGGCATCTCACGGATAAATATGCTAAACAAAGTCAAACTACAAGAAAAAGTCATCGATTTCTTGGAGAATATTGTAGTCACACGCAAAAATTTGATCAAACATAAGAAGTTATTAACCAAGGTGATTGATGATGCGAACGCTAACGACCAATGAAATTATTGACAAAATAAATGCCCACGAATGTTTTGAGGCAACGGTTGATCATGATGGGTTTAGTATTTCTATTCGAGAGTACACACCATTTATTGCTACGGCTATTCATGCAGGCAGCAACTTTGATAGCGCGCTTAAATCTCACTGTCAACTGACGGAAACTGAGCGCTATTTTGAAGAAGATCCATTTACCGATCATTTTATTACTGGACTGCCAATAACATTAATTGCCCATGATTCACGTTATGCGTATGATCTCAATCGCACACTAGATTCATGTATTTATGATACTGCTTGGGGTAAAGCTGTGTGGCACACGCCGCTTACCGATAAATTAAAGAATACTTTAATCGCTAAGCATGCAAGTTATTATGAGGTGCTTTCAGCGCTTGTGACTGCAATTGAAAGCATGCATCAAAAATGCTGTATTATCGATGTACACAGTTATAATTATCAACGTATTGCGGATAAAGTCACACCGGTGTTTAACATTGGTACACACTTTATCAATAAGCGTAAATGGCATAACACGCTTAAAAAATTCAGCCTAGCACTGTTAACCGAAATGGATATTCCCAATATTGAAACGACTGTTGAGCATGATTTGGTGTTTTATGGGCGCGCTCATCAGGCTGAGTTTATTCATACACATTTTAAAAATACCTTACTGATTCCTTTAGAGGTCAAAAAAATCTATATGGATGAGTTAAGTGGCGAGCATTATCCTTTAGTTATTGAGGCAATTGCTCAAGGCTTGCAAAGTGCGATATATAAAACCATGGAAGGATTTAGTAAAACTCCTCGCCAAGCACGCCAAAAAAATAAGGGCATGCTTGACAAAGGATTACTTGCTTTTGATAAACGGCTTTTTCAATTATCACGTAAGATCGATGTGCTTAATTATGTTAATCCGATTAACTTTCACACCGAGAAGAAGAAATTTTTCCAAAAGCGTGGTGATTACGAGCCAAAATTTCATTATCGCCAGTTAAAAATCAATCCGTTTGAGTTTAGAGAAAAGCTTTATCACCTACCTTTGCATGATGTTGAATCTCCTGCGTTAAGACAATTATATTGTGAGGTGATCGACTCGATTGCATTAGATGTTGATCTTTTAACAAGTGTTGGCAAAGATGAATTTTTTTATAATAGCTTGCGTATTTATGGTGAGCCAAGTAACCGTGATATTGCTAATGCCAATTTTTTACTACATGCACCTGATATCACTAAACCTTGCAAAACAAGCTATGAAGGTGATGAGATTATTAATGCTTTTGAGGAAGTCATTCAGAGTTATCAAATAGACTTCAAAATCAAGCTTTCCGATCAGATTATTGCCAAAGCAATGGTTGATAATGGCAAAAAAGAAGTCGTGATTAACAAAAATGCTAAGTTCAATCATAAAGAGTTACAAGCGCTGATTCATCATGAGGTTGGTGTGCATGCATTAACAACCATTAACGCTGAATCTCAACCTTTGTCATTATTGCGTTTAGGCTTGCCAAATAATACGCATACGCAAGAGGGCTTAGCAATCTTTAGTGAGTACTTATCTGGTAACCTCACGATTAAGCGTCTGCATGAATTAGCACTTCGTGTTATTGCTGTTGAGCATATGATTAAGCACATGCAGTTTTCTAAAACTTATCATTACTTGCGTTCGATCAGCGGTCTTGAGTCGCATGCCTGTTTTCGTTTGGTCGCACGCGTTTATCGCGGTGGCGGATTTAGTAAAGACTTCTTATATCTTAGCGGTTTGCATGAGATTATTGATGCACATCAAAGGATGGATATTAATCTGTTATTTACCGGTAAGACCAGCCTTAAGTATCTTGATAGCTTGCATAAAATTGCTAATGAAGGGTATTTGATAGCGCCTAAGCTTATTCCCGTAAGTTATCAATCACCAACCGTTGATGCCGATGATCAAATCATTCGTTATTTGATGCAGTCGATTAAATAATTAAAATCATTAAAATCACGTAACTACGGGTTACTCTGTAGATTCTGGACAAATCGGCAAAGTATACAAATTAGAGTTGCTATGCAGCCTTATATGCTAAGATTTCTTCTATCTCAAACTCAGAATCATTTGTTGATTTCAGCGCACTAAAGTCATATAAGCCAAACATATTGATATGTTGCCAGGAAATGATCGACAACTCTTTGATATTTTTGATTAATTCGGATTTTTCCTCTAATGAATCTGAGCGCATAATAATTTTCGTTAACTCTATGTAGTTCCACAGGATAATAATGTTCTGAACGATCAACTTGCACATAACAGCAATATCTTGATCTTCTTGATGCACTTGCATGATTTCTTGGTTGTTGGCAAATGCAACGGCATTGCCAAATTTGTTGGCTAATTCTCCCTTATTTAGCTGCTTTTCAATATCCTGCCGCAACTCAACTTTATCGATATACTCCAAAAGGAAGATTGACTTAATGATACGTCCAAATTCTTTCATGGCATCCTGTAGTGTGTGTTGCGTATCATAAGAGTTCAAGCGTTTTAAAATAGTTGATGCCTTAAACTCTTTTGTCTTGATGCTTGCTACAAGCCTGAGAATTAACTCCCAATTATCTTTGATGATATTTTTTCTGATTTTGTAGCTTGGCAAGATTTGATAGTTTTTACTCTCAAGATCTTTTTTAATACTGTTAAATGATGATAATACCTGCTCTTTTATGTTTTTAATCCTTGGCGCAAACTTAATGCCCAATAGATGACTAATTGCAAATATGATTTCAGTATAACCATGCGTATCAGTTGAGTGCATATCAGGCTTAATACTCTCACTATGGGTTAACCCATCAATTACATAGGGTGCATCTCTATCTGAACTTGTAAAAACCGTACTGTAAAAGAACATTCCTCTTTCATCTAAGAAAGCGTAGATGTTTGAACCTTTGCCTTGACCAAAGTATTTATAGGAAAAGTTAGCATTTAATGACTCAGCTGTTACACATCTCTTTTGACCATCGCTAGATGAGTGCAATAACTGCTTTTCTTTTTTAAATAGGTTTGTTACATCCATTTTTTTCATGAAATTAATAATAGACTCATTGATTTCATACAAATTATCGAGAGTAAAATACCAGGTGATTGCATTGGATAGCTTGTCATAATTAATACCAACAGAGGTGTTTGACAGTTGATATGCACCCATATTGCTTGCTAAGGCAAATAGCCCTGCATAGAAGGTCTCACTTGTAGGCCTTACTTTATTATCTTTAACTTTGTAATGCCTGAAGTGTGATGAAAAATTTGTATACGCATCAATGTCACGAATAATATTTAAAATAGGGATGTTTTCAAAGTGGCTAAATAATTGCGCAAGACCATCGTAATCTGGCTTTTCTACAGCGGGGGTATTTATGACGAATTGACCGTTTTTGCTATAACGGACATGTTTGTTTTCTCTACTAAGCACACGTTGATTAATATCATAATAAGCGTTATCAAGTTTATTTTGAAGCTCAGTAAGCAATTGATCTATGTCTGCAAACTTCTCTAATCCTAAACGCGCCAAAACAACCTTACGATTTTTCTGCCATTGTTCTTCGTTTATCATATAACTCTCGATAGGTAGGTATTTATAGGAATGGATCAGGCTAATAGTGCCATTGCGAACATTTTCAAAAATATGCATAAACAAAAAGCTTTTATATAACTTTGGATTGAATTTTTCACGCTTGTATATTGCTTTGTACTCATCAGAACTTAAATGATCATAGGGTGCATTTTTGGTGATTTTAGTCGTTGTTTGATAGTAATGAATGGCTTTTGATAAAGCTTCGTTATTAGTTGTAAACTGCAGGTGTTTAATAATGTCACCTATTTTTCCATGAAGACTATCAGATTTTTCAAGCATGACATCGTAGAAGATATTTTTAATTTCCTCCTCAGACAGTTTGTTATTAAGGTTTTCAGCGCTTTGATCAGCTTGCTGCTCCTTGTCTGAAACTTCTAGTGGAATGATAAGTTTCAATAAGTTGAGTTTTGAAATATTATCCATATCTTCCCTATGAATCACACTTCTGGCTTGATTGAGCATTTTGGTCTTTGATTGATAGCCGTCTAAAACTTCTTCGCTTAAGTCATCGTTTTCTTCGGCACGCTCAAGTTTTTTGGCATCAAATGCTTTCTCCACAGCCGCACTATAGTTTTTAACGCATTTTAATATGATATCAAGAAAGGTGTCATCATAATTGCGATACTGAAAGACAATAAATGCAGTTAAATATAAATATTGCTTGTACTTATCCTCAATTTCAAAAATCTGTGCCTTTGTGTGAGCCTTAATAACCCAACCAGCATAATAACGAATGGCTTCTGATGATAAATCAAGGGCTTTTACTAAATCTCCTATCTCCATGTATATGCGCTTTAGAATGAGATATTTATGCAATGACTCACTAATTTTGCCTTTAGCAGTTGATTGGCAAATGGTTTTTAAGTTAGTCAGCAATTTCCTACGAGCGGGGTCACCTTCATATAGTAGGTCATCAAGCGCTTTTTCGTGCTTACTAGAAATAAGTGATTTTAGTTTCGCTATTAATTCATCTTCAAAGTCACGATAATGTGTCGTAATCACTTTGCAGAAGTGATCATAGCTTGGCGTTGATATTTTTTTCTCATGCAAGATATCGATCACTGAGAACATGATTTGCTTGGGGTGGAGTTGTTTGGCAACCAGTTCGGCCACTTGCTCTGAGATTAAGTCCTCATAATGCTGATAAGGTTCAAATCCTAGAAAATCTAATATTTTAGCAGCATGATCCGTTCTCGTACGGCTCAGATAAGATGCTTTCAACACTTCTGGTGTAACTTTTAAGTCAAGTAATTCAGCAACGTAATAAATATCAGCATTTCTAAATTTATCAACAGGGTAGAATTTTTTAGTTGATTTAAAATATCCTAATTGAAGCATAAACCCTATTTTGTTTTCAGGCTTGTTTTTTTGCACACTTTTTAAAATTTTATGCGTCCTTGTATCCAAGGTAAAAACAGCCATTCTTTGAGTTTTGTCAAACCTTGGTGGTCGAATAAAATCAATAATTTCATGCTCTGGTAAAATGTGAAACTGACTCATTTATTCTTCCTCCGATATCTTGTCAACTGAATCCGATAAATCATCAAATGATGGTTGGCAGTAAAGTCTTGTTGTATCTAGACTTTCATGCCCTGCCAATAGAGCAACTTTTTCAAGAGACACATCTGCATTGACCAAGTTTTTACAAAAGGTATGTCGCAAAATATGAGGCGTTATAAAATCCAGATCAGTATACTCAAATCGTCTATTAATCATAAGCTGCACCCCTCTGACAGTAAGCTGACCTCTTTGCCCACTGATGACATGCTCAGATTTACCAACCATATTTGCAAATCCTAATTTCAATAATGCATTTCTGGCATCTTTATTCAGCGGAATATCTCGATAACGGTTTGCCTTACTGTAACGGACTGTGATAGCACCTTTTTTATCTGTCATGCGCACATCAGACCATTTAAGGCTAACAAGCTCGTTTACTCTTAACCCAGTATTCAATAGTATTTTGATAATGGCATAATCTCGGTCATTAGCATATTTTTCTAGATGTCTGAGCATGGCATTTTGCTGATTTTTATCGAGCCATCTGGGTGTAGTATTGGTTTCTTTAACCATTTTAGGCAAAGGGAAACGTTGCTGAATACGGTCAGTGTCTATCAACCAGTTAACAAATGTTTTCAATACGCCAATTTTGCGGTTAATTGAGCTTGGCTTCATAGGGTAGTCAATTAAATGCTGTTTGTATTGCCTAAGATCAGTTGGTGTGATTTTTTTTGCTTTGAGCTCTTCATGATTCTTTTCTTCAAACCATTTAGCAAAAAGATACAAATCAGAAGTATAACTTTTGATAGTTGCAGGTGATCGATCGTTAGCTATGAGGTAATCGATAAACGTCTCAATCAGATAAATTTTGTCCATGCTTTCTTATGCGATGAGTTTTTTGAGGGGTAATTTAGCACATTTAACTGGTTTATGCGATGACTTATTGCTTATCTCATCGTGTAATTATATTTACACAAACTCAATTTGACAAATAATAATCGATACATAATTATACAATACGATCAATATAGTTGTTTATGCATAGTAAAAAAATGAAAAATTTAACAAAAAAACGAATAACGATGGTGCTGTTGACTACTTTTTTATCTTCCTGTGGTGGAAGCTCTGGTGATGAGACCAAATTAGGAATTACTTCTCCTACAGATAGCCAAATGTATGCGATGGCCAGTCTAACTCAAACAACAAAAAACTTTACTATAACACTCAGTAATTCAAACATTTCAGAAGTTGGTGTATCGCCGAGCTATTCTGTTTCTTTAACAGGGATATCCTCACCTTTTTCAATTATAAATAATAGCTGCCATAATCTATCAATTGGTCAAGAGTGCTCATTTAGTGTTAAGTATGCGCCCAGTTCAAATAGTGATTACAATATTGCACAAGATCTAAACGTTACCCTAAACTCAAATCTAAATAGTCAAATTTATAATGCAACATATAATATCCAAGGCAAAGAATCTCCTGAAATATATATTTTTGGAGATTCTTTAAGTGATTCAGGATATCAAAACCTTCTTCAAGCTACTCCAGGATGGCCAAATATACCTGATACCTCAACACCTAAGTTACCAACATTTACCACTCCAGGTGGCAAGGTTTGGGGTCAGCACTTGGAGTCTATACTTGGTAGAAATGTAAATACAAATAACACCAATAAACTTCCAGTAACGTTAACAGCCAGTGGAACTTTAAGTGGAAATAATTATGCTGCAGGTGGTGCTACTACAACCTGTACTGGAATCACAGCATCAGACTCTGGAAATATTATTTATTCACCACCACCCATTGGTCCATTAAGAACAGGAGAGTCTTGTCCTGATCCTACAATACAACAATATAATCAAATTGATAATTATTTAGCTTCAAATTCTAATCAAGCTAATCCTAATGCAATTTATATTCTTTGGGGAGGAGCTAATAATATTTTTATAGCGCAAGCGTCAACCCCATCTGAGGTAGCGCAAAAAACAATATCAGCAGCTAAAGATATATCGCATGATGTTTACTATCTTTATCAGCATGGGGCTAGAAAGTTTATTATTCTAAATTTACCTAACCTAGGTCTTGCTCCTAGTGAAACAAATAATGGTCAAATAGATGTCAATGAGTCTGCTCAAGCAATTGCAACCGTTTATAACACAACTCTTAATTCTGAGCTTGCAATAATAAAAAGCAATTCTCCCGATATTCAGTATCAAACTATAGATACATTTAATGTATTAAATGAGATTGTACAAAACTCGGAGATAAAAAGTCTTGGCATTACATATACATTCAATAATACAAAACAATCAGCATGCACTTTTTCTTCAACAACTTCTGCAATAAGCTGTATTCCAGAAAATGAAAAATTACAAGGCTATGTATTTGAAGATGGAGTTCACCCTACGAGTGAAATGCATAAGATAATATCTAATTATATTTACACAGCTATTGAAAAATTAGAACAATAGTTTACTAACTTTGCCGATTTGTCCAGAATCTACAGTATAACCCAACTACCCAGCAGGTTAGATTTTGATAAATCTTAATTTTTGGCAATTTTTCTCGATTTAATGTTTTCATTTGCCAATA
>JAQCCA010000009.1 GCA_027621155.1 Pseudomonadota bacterium
CTGCGCACAATCAGCTAAAGTAATGACATCCTTGATGGTGGCTTGAATTGGTAGCTCAGTGCTTTGACCTTGAAATTTAGCATGCACTGTAAAGTTATTACCTTTACTGTCTTGAAATGTAGGCTGTGAAAATTCCATCTCAACTTGTTGGTTTTGGTTGCCTTTTATGTTCACTTGAATTTGTGGTGTTGATGTTGTTTTATTTTGGCTTTTGGATAAAAAAGATTTTTTGTCATAATCATATTTAAAAGATAAACTGCCTTGTTCATTCGGGGCTAATTTAATTTTTGCAGCATTTAGATATTTATTGGTAAGAGTAAAGGTCACTTGCGCTGTATACGTTGTGGTAAAACGATCTGTATTTGCCTTTAACGTATTGGCTTTTCCTTGCCATGAGAATGATTGCAAGCCAAACGGTCCACTAGGTGGATAGTTAAGAGTAACCGATGCCGTATAGCTACCAGAGGGTGTTGCGCGTAATTGATCTTGTGTTTCATTAAGCTGTATTTGAAAATAAGCACCTGTAATCCAGGTGATAGGTGATGAATAATATACCGCTGGTACCCATGAGTAATAGGAATACCCTTTAAGGTTACTTAATGAAGCAGCCTCTTTCAGTATGGTTATATCTACTTTTCTATCACCATCCATATGAACATCACCGGTTTCACTCATGGCGGATGGTTCAACTGAATTTGTTACATAGGATTGATCAGGCGAGGTTGAGTCTTTATATGGGCAAAATCCAGAACCGGAATATGCCTCAAAACCTTGTTGGATACCAGCTAAGTTGATATTTAACCTGATGGTCGATGAATTGTTGGATAAGGCTACTGGCTTGGGTTGATTAATAGGAGAATAATTAGCAACATAAGAGTATGCTCCTTTATTTCTGGTGCCAGTGTAATAACCGCCAGTAGCACCCCCTCTGCTGGGTAGGCTATCATCTGAAGTATTTGCATATAGTTTGTAAGTAAAGTATTGATTACTAATAGTTGAGATAAACCCTCCAGAAACATTGTTGTCAAAACCTCCTGCAGTGGTTGGATTTAGTGTCTTACCATCGCTTAATAGGCAGTCGGCTTTACCGTCAACATCAATTGTGCATTTTAATGTTAGCTGACTCGTTAGTAATAAGGGATTATTATTAAGATATTGATCGTATTTTGATGCATTAACTATTTGATATGTGATTAACCCAATGACGGTCGTCATTAAAAATAGTTTGTATTTAAACATAGATTTCTCCTAAGCTGATCGCACCGGCGTCTTTGTCGGGATGTGCTATCTTTTGTGCGATATTAATGGTTTTAAGGTTATGGCCGTTATAACTTATTTCAATCGTCGGTGTGATATTAGATACTGGAATAATAAAATAACCGTAGCTATCGACACTAACCTGGGAAACATTATTTTTGATGACATCACCATTGACGTCACCTTTAGTGCTTTTTAGCTGTCCCATAACAATTGTTTCTGGTGAGGCAGTGAAATTGACTTTCTCAATATTGCCAGGATACAGAATACTTTCTCTCTGCTCGCGGTTATAAAGTAAGGTGTTTTGATCATTTTCACTCTCAGATAAGTAATAATGATATTTTTTATAAGGTGATAGCGGGATATAATTCTGACCATTGTGCAGCCTATATTCGGCATTATTGATGTTTATCAGCATATTATCGGTATTTGGCATATTCATATGCACCATCAATCCTGAGGTGTTTTCATCATCATTTTGATCTAGATCAATCGTGTTGAAATCATTTACCACACTGCCACTAATACTACCGGTATATGTCGTATCATGTATTGTACCGCTGTTGTGTGTTGCCGAGACGTTACCGGTTACATACTCATTCTTCAGTGTTGTGCCGACAGTGTATGCCATATCCCCAGACTGAGTATTTCGCTGAATGGTGCCATTTAAATTATTTAGCCAACTATCTTGATCTGCTACTCCCCAGTTAACTGTCGAAGATAAATTATGGGCATCAATATCAGCTTGATTATTAGATTGTAGGTAACTGCCATTACTAAAGTTATAGCTGATTGACAATGCAATCGAGCGATCAGTTGCCGTACTGTTACCATAGGAAGCGGAAAATGTATTGTTATTTAACTGATAACTGTAGTTAAGGTTTAAAGTAATTAACCAGTTATATTGGTTGTACAAATTAACAGAATACATCGCAGTCAGGTTTTTCATTTCAGAGTTGGTGTAATAAGCATAATTCAAGCTTAAAGTACCAAAGGTTCCATCAAAGGGAGATAGCTGTTGCGAGATATTAAATATATTCTGACTAATGGAAAAAGGACTTAAATCATCACTTGATTGATGTTGTGCTGAGAAGCTAATTGCACTACTACCAAAGCCATATGATATATTTGCACTAGTGGAAATATTATAACCAGAGCCTTCATCAGCTGCTGCGTTGGCATTAATTGATAACCACTCTTTAGGTGTCATAATGACACCAATATTACCTAATGCCAGATGATCAATAACATAGCCTGATAACTGTGCTTCGGTAATGGTCGTAATAAATTGCTGATAACCACCACCTAAATAAGGCAGATTAAAGTCATGTAGGCGAAAGGTATTATCAAAGTTGTTGTTAGAGGCAATACCTGCCATCAAGGTATATTGATAGCTGTTATCGCCTAAATTTTGCAATGAATAAGGTTTGTTAATCTGGTATGTCTTGGCGCTGATCAATTGACTGCCGTGGTATATCTTAACAGTGACAGGGTAAATACCCATCGGAAAGCTCGTGGTATCAATATCATGCATACCCATGGGATAACTTTGTGTGTATATTAGCCTGCCTTCTTTATAAACTTGGATTTGTGATATTTGATTAAAGTATAGCGTAATTGGTGTTAAGGATTGCACACCTGTTGATAGCTGTCTACTGTTGAAACTAGATAGTTGAAAGCCTAATGTTGAAGCATTAGGTAAATAGTTAAATGCCAGAGCAGAACCGCTAAATAACATGCTGTTGTTATAGCCAGCAGAAAGCTGCACGTTGCTAAAATCATGCTGTAACATTATGCCATTTACACCAAGATCAGCAGTGCTATTATCTGCGCCTAGATAGAACTGGCTGATAAGTCGTGAATTTTTATAAGAAAGCGTGTTATTGAGTTGAAAATAATAGTTCTGGTTATTATCGTCATTGCTGTAGTCAAAGTTACCAGAATACGTAAATAAATTGGCAAAATTGCTCACTGTTGAATCAGCGAGAACACCTTCTTTTTTCTTAACCCTTTGTATGGCGAATAACTCGGGTGAGAGATAAATATTACTTTGTGATTTATCAAAAGATAAACCAGAATACATAAACAGAGCCTTGCCCGGCGTGCACCATGTGGAATCAGCAGGGCACAATACGGCAGTATTTAAAGGTATGCCTTGCTGTAAATAGTTGTTTAGATATTTTTTTGCTTGGTTTTTAAGGTTTAGCGTGGCAGTTAAATCATTAGGGTTGTTTAGTCGCAGCAGGTTATCTTTAATCAAAAACTGTAGGCTGGTGATTTTTTTCTGGGCCTCATAGACATCAAGTTTAACACCATTTTCAAGAATGATTTTTTTAAAAAACGCAGGCACACTATGCCAGTCAATCGCTATTGACATTTTTTTAGGCGCTGTTGGTTGTTGTACTGGAGCTTTGCTTGTTAATAAGACGACATTTTTCAAAGTTTTTGCAGTGCTATTATGCTGTTGCTGGCACAAAAAAGGCGCGTTATTACCACAATCGTTAGTGCTTATTGTATTCAATGTCTTAAGTAAATTTATGATACTTTTACTATTACTTGTGACCTCTTGTTTCTTTACTGGTTCGATCACAGTCATCGGTTGATTAGGCTGTGTTGTATTTTTTTTAATATTGATATCATTTGCATTGTGTGCATTATCAATAAGGTGATCTAAAAAATTACTGTTATAAGGGGGTATGGGCTTTATGACATAATCAAAAATAGAAGCATTAGCATAGGTGCTTGTACATAGAGCACCTATTAATAAACTGGCTGATCTTATTTTATTCATTAAGTGTGAAGTCCGGATAAGGTTTAATAATCAGTTTTTACTTATTTTTGATCGCATTATTAAGAGTTAAAAAACACTCGCCATCATCAGGGTTGCCGTGCTACTACTGTAAGCAATATCAAGTGTTTGTGATGCCTGCAGTGTGATGTCCTTGGGTGCAATAGTTAGTTTGCAATCTAGCTCATTACTACCAGGAGATTGAGCTGCTACTGCCTTATTATAAATATCTTTTAAGTTGACAATACTGCCATTTGTTAACGATTGAGCTGTTTGCGTGCCACAGGTAATAGTGATGTCATCATTTACTGCGACTGTTTTCGCGCCAGAGGTGGGCAAAAACGCCGCTGGTTCGTTGTATTGCAATGATAACGAGTTTACAGTGGTCGGTAATGCCTGTGTCTTACCACCACTATCTGCTGATTTAAAGGCAAGCTGCACTGTTTTGTTGCTAGGGTAATTATCATTAACTGTACCATTAGGGCTGTAAGTAAAAGTGAATTCATTAGCAGTATCATTTGAGGTGATATTACCACCACTCGGAGTGCTACTACCTGTTTCAAAGGTTAAAAAGAGTCCATGCTTTGTTGGATCTGGATCTTGCACACTAACGTTATATTGTATTTCTACTCCATTGGAGAAGGACACGGCTGGTCCTGCTGCATGTACAATGCCTGTGAGTGCACAATAGCTTATCAATAGTAGTGATTTTAAGTTTGTTTTATGCATAAAGTGATTCCTTATGGATTGGTTGTTGTAAGTTGTTATTTTTCAAATACTGCCTCAACATATAGGGTTCCATTTTGCTGAAGCTAAACCGTTAGAGTTAATAACGGTTGTTGCACATACAGGGCTTGAACCTGTGATAATGGCAATATACGCGCCAAAATGAAGAAGGGATATTTTATGTTTCATAAACTTATCCACTGACCTTGTTGGTTTACTCTTTTTTGTTGAAAGCTAAATGTTTTTTAGACTCTTTTTGCAGATGTAGGACAACTCTTAATTCTTCATTTAAGTTAGATAAATCATACGTTTTGCTCGTACCAGCATAGAGGTAATAGGCATTGCTAAAATAACCAGTCGCTTGACACAGTGATGCAAATTTCTTATCCGCTATTTCTTTAGTAGTACAGGTTCCAGCAAGATCATAGCGCACAACAGTATTGCCATTATTTGTTAATGTAACACTATTGCCGCTTTGTTGTGTTTTAACATCAAAAACACTATTCTTAGGGCGGACAATTAACCCAATCTTATAACCAATGCCGATCTGGATGCCAATGGCAACCGACTTATTATGTGATTCTTTTTCAGCTAATGCGGCATCAGGAGCAATGGAAACACGATAAAAATGATCGGTTTTAAAATTTGGATAGCCCTGGGGCATCAATAGTACGATGTCTGCTTTTTGATGTGGCGGAATAATCAAATAATCTTGTTTCAATGCAATTGAGCTCATTTGATCTTTCTTAGTCATTAAAGTGTCAACTTCCTGACCATGTGGATTTTTGACTGTATAAAGCTCAACTTTAAGATAAGCAGTTTGATCGCCAGTATTGCCAATGGTTTTTTTATAGAAAATATGCTTTTCCGACCAGATATTGATAAGTGCATATGGTTCTACCGTAGCTGCTGAGTAGCCCATTGATACGAGCATAGGTAGTATGGCACTGATGATGCTTGATTTTAGATTCATGTTTTACTCCACCATAAGGGGGTAATGTAATTAATTACCCCAGTTTTTTTAATATGCCCCATAGAAAATGGGGTTAGGTCGTGGAGTATACAGGGGGCGTCATGAAAATTGAAATATATTGAAAAAATACGAAACTAAATATCGGATATATGATATTTATAATAAAAAGTAAGTTAACCAACAACACATTCACTGAAAGAGAAAGCTAGGTCATATAAGGGAATTTAAGTGCATTGCTCCGTCGATATGTACATAAATATGCTTAAGTTAACACATTGAATGTGTTGTTGGTTGAGGGTATGGCAGCAAAGAGGGTTGTCTGAAAAATAATATTTAAAATTAATGTTGTACAGTATCTGATTATTTGAAATAATTGTTGGGATCTGTGAGAGATGGGCTGCAATGATGACGGATAATTGTGAAATGACATAAGCTCATAAGCTCATAAGCTCAGGAATACTGATGAACATTTTAGAAATTGCAAACAGAGCCTGCTTCGGTATAATACATGCCAGTGAGTAAAAAAGTTGAATAATGCCCAGCATGTTGCATGCTGGGCGTTTTTTATTGTTTAAATTTACAATAAAGGTCAAAAAGACCAAAAAAACTAAAAAGGTTAAGGATAAAAAATGGCAGTACGAATTCCAATGACTGTTGCCGGTGAAGCGGCATTGAAAGCAGAATTACAAGATTTAAAAAATGTTCAACGCCCGAAGGTGATTGCGGCAATCTCTGAAGCACGTGAGCATGGTGATTTAAAAGAAAATGCCGAGTATCACGCAGCACGTGAGCAGCAAAGTTTTATCGAAGGGCGTATTCAGGAGCTTGAAGCGAAGCTTGGCAATGCGCAAGTCATTGATATTGCCAATATGAATAATAGTGGCAAAGTGATCTTTGGTGCGACGGTTACCTTGATAAATATTGACAGTGATGAAGAGACAACCTATCAAATCGTCGGCGAAGATGAGGCGGATATCAAGTGCAATAAGATCTCATTAAGCTCGCCATTGGCACGTGGACTTATCGGCAAAGAAGAGGGTGACGAAGCCAATATCTCAACCCCTTCAGGTGTGGTTGATTATGAAATTGTGACGGTTGAATATCGATAAGGTGTGATCGTTAACAATGAATTATATTTTACTGTTATTTATCGGCATTATCTGGGGTGGTCAGTTTGTTTTAATCGACTTCTCGTTAGCCAGTTACACACCTGAGCAGCTTGCTTTATTAAGAACATTTTATGCCGCAGTTTTTTTGATTGTCTTTTGTCTGGTTGCCAAAAGAAAACGCTATAAAAGAGACCTTAAAACATGGTTTAAAGTCGCAGCAATTGGTGTGCTTGAAGTGGTGATTCCATTTACTTTGGTGATGTGGGGGCAGCAGTCTGTTTCAGGCAGTATGGCATCGATTTTGATGGGCACGATTCCATTTTTCACGATTATCTTAGTGTTATTAACGCGTGTTGAGCGCGCAACAAAAGCTAAGTTTGTCGGCATGCTCATCGGTTTTATTGGTTTATTGGTTTTATTTGCGCCTGATTTAATGACAACAGGGCTATCAAGCGCATTATTACCACAATTAGCGATTATGCTTGGCGCGTTATCGTTTGCTAGTGCGTTAATTATTATCAGAAGCTTACCCAATGAAGATGCGTTTTTGCTATCACGTGATGCGTTTATCATTGGCACGATAATTATGCTTGGCATAAACCTTGGCAATGGTTCGTTACAAGGTATGCACTTCGCGTTACATCCTTTTATTGCATCGATTATCTTAGGTGTGTTTTGCTCTGGATTAGTTTATGTCTTGTATGTCAGTTTAATTAAACGTGCAGGCGCTGGGTTTTGTTCATTATCGAACTATCTTGTACCCTTATTTGGCAGCTTGCTTGGTGTCATCATTATGCGCGACCATATTAGTGTCAATATGGTATTTGCTTGCTTGTTGATTTTATTATCTATTGCTGTTGAGCCAATATTAAGCCTGTTTAAACGCCAAAGTCGCGCAAATGCAAGCTGACATTACTAGTCAGTAAGCTATACTTGATCGCACGGACACTGAAAATGAATTTCAGTTTATGAAAAAACACACCATTTCGTCATTATTAAAGATACAAGAAGAAGACCTTAAAGCGATGCTCTATGATAGTGCTACTAATGCGGCAATTATCAGGCAAATTTTAGATATTATTTGTGAGGATACGATTAGTACCTTAACGTGGGTACGGCGTTTTGAGGCAAGTCAATATGCGATGATTACAAGCTTTACTCAAGAACTTATCAAACCCTATCTTGAGCTTGGTTTATGGCGTTATGACCCCTCAATCATCCCTAAGCAAACCAATGTATTTAAAGTATTTAGTTATGATGAACTAACCTGTGATCAGATGAAACATAAGCTGATCACTCAAGATGCACATAATATCGTGCTGTATATTGTGAGGTGTTACCACAATTATACGGATCACTTTTCCTTTGATATTAATGCTGATTATTTCAATCAGCTAACATTTGAGGATAAAACCAAGCTTTATCAGTGTTTGACAGACTGTATTGATTTATTGATGAGTGTGGTGCGATTTCATACCTTAATTGAGATTAAAGACTTTAGTGATGGTATGGTGATGCCTGATATCGTGCGTTTACCCGAGAATTTACAGCAGCGCTTGAAATTGACAGATTTAAATGTTGAGTATTTACGCTTTATTGCCACGGGTGCCACGGCTAAAGAGATTGCGATGCATGCGGGGCGTTCCTATCGCTCAGTGCAGGGTAGTATTGCCAGTTTGTGTGAGAAACTGAATTGTCAGAATAAGAATCAACTAATTAGTTTGGCGCGGATTATTACCAGCTATATAAAATAATCATTAATGCGTGCGCCTAATAATATATTCAGCCAGTTGCGCTAACGATGTCGTGTCATGCCCTTTGATTTGTTGCAGATGCGCCATGGATTGCGCAAATAACTCATTCAATAATTGTTGCGTCTTTTCAATACCTAACAAAGAAGGGTAGGTTGACTTATTGAGCTTAAAATCACTCATATTGTTTTTGCCTAAAGTCGCCGTGTCATAAGTCACTTCAAGTAAATCGTCTTTAACTTGAAAAGCTAAGCCAATACATTGACTAAATGCAATAAGGTGTTTTTCAACGGTTTGATCCGTGTAATAAGGTGAGGCAATAAAAGGCAATACAACGGCAGCGGTTAAAAGCTTACCTGTTTTTAAGCGATGTATTGTCTCAAGGCTCTTGATATCCTGAGTTTGACCCTCAGCATCAATATCCAACTTCTGACCATCGACCATGCCTTGGCTGCCTGCGTGTGTTGCCAACAGATAAAGTGCTTTTTGCAGTTGTTTAATATCGATAGCTTTTAATTCACTCAAAGCCTGAAATGCGAGTGTCTGCAACGCATCACCTGCTAAAATGGCGGTGGCTTCATCAAATTGAATATGACATGTCGGTTTGCCACGGCGCAAATCATCATCATCCATTGCGGGAAGATCATCATGAATCAGTGAATAAGCGTGAATTGCCTCTAGTGCCAAAGCAATATGTTTGATGTTGTGCGGATCACAGTTAAAACAGCTGCCACTTAAGAAGCTCAATATGGCACGAATACGCTTGCCACCATTAAGAAAGCTATATGCCATGGCTTCTTTTAAACGTGGGCTTTGAATGGATTGCGCTAAGAAATAGCTCTTGGCACAGTCTTCAAAATCATCCTTTATTTGTGTGAATTTGCTTAGCATAAAAATCCTTTAATGATTGAGAGTTGTCTATCAAGTGCGCCTTTGTTTTGTTGAAAAACCGTTAATGCCGCATTGCCTTGGGATGCTGCTGCTTGCGGGTTGTTAAAAAGTGTCTGTAATTGCTTAACTAATTTATCGCTATTATTGACTAGGGTTAAAGCGTGCTTGGCTTGTAATTTCTCAGCAACTAAAGCGAAATTAAACACCGATGGACCCGATAAAACAGGCTTAGCAAGCGCTGCAGGCTCAAGCATATTATGCCCACCATTATTAACAAAACTGCCACCAACAAAAGCAATATCACTTGCTGCATATAACAGCATCATCTCACCCATGGTATCCCCTAGATAGACATCATCATTATAGTGATATTGATCTAGACTTCTACGGCTGTAGTTAAACTTGCGTGCTTTAATTAATTCAGCCACTTGATTAAAGCGTTCAGGATGCCTAGGCACTAAAATCAATAATGCATCAGGTGTTGTTTGTAATAACTTTCGATGCGTTTCAAGAATAATTTCATCTTCACCTTGATGCGTACTTGCAGCAATCCAGATATGCTGTTTTGCAAAACGCTGACGTAAATTTTGGGCATTTTCAAGAAGATCGTTTGCAATTGGAAAGTCATATTTGATATTGCCATCAACACTTATTTTATCTTTGGGCATACCAAGCATCAAAAAACGCATTGAATCATCATTAGATTGTGCGCTGATATGACTGATTTGTTTAAGCATGTGACGCATAATAAAGCTAATCTTGGCGTAACCTATCGCTGATTTTTGTGATAAACGTGCATTGATTAAAATGCTTGGAATATGATGTTTTTCGCATTGTGCAAGTAAGTTTGGCCAAATCTCTGTTTCCATAATAATACAGAGCTTAGGGTTAGTGCGTTTAATAAAGCGCTTTAACAAGCAGGGGATATCATAGGGGATATAGCTGTGTTTGATATTGTCAAAGTCTTTATAAAGCTTTTGCACCTGCGCACTTCCCGTTGGCGTCATGGTCGTGACCACAAAGGTTTTATGTGGGTAGCTTAGGGCAAGCTTTTTTACCAAAGGCGCGATAGCAATACTCTCACCCATCGAGACTGAGTGAATCCAAATGCTTTCATCTGTCTTAAAGGGAGTAAAGCCAAAGCGCTCACGCACTCTTTGGCGATAGCCCTTTTTTTTGCGACTACGAATTAATTTCTTGATACTGATAAAGGGTAAACCTAAACAAAATAATAGGCTGTAAGTTAGGCGAATGAGTGTGTAGATCATATATTACTTTTGTTTTATTTATTATGTTTTTCAAGCCATTCTAAGTAATCCGTAACACCTGTTTTGACATCTCTGAAATTAACATCGCAACCTGTTTCACGCAATTTGTCTAAGTTGGCTTCGGTATAGCTTTGATAGTGTCCTTTAAGATGTTCTGGAAACTCGATATATTCGATATGACCTTCTTTGTAAAAATTAATGACAGCATGAGCGATGTTGTTAAAAGGCTCAGCTTTGCCTGTGCCACAGTTAAAGATCCCAGAGACGTGTGGATTATCCAAAAACCATAGATTAACCTTGGCAGCATCTTCAACATAAATAAAGTCACGCATTTGCTGACCTGCGGCAAAACCATCGTAGGCATCAAATAGTTTAACTTGTTTATGTGCTTTAAACTGATTGTAATGATGAAATGCGACACTTGCCATTGAGCCTTTGTGTGTCTCGTGTGGTCCATAGACATTGAAGTATTTTAAGCCAACGATTTGGCTTTGCGCATGCGGCAAAAATTTGCGAACGTATTGGTCAAATAAGAATTTAGAGTAACCATAAACGTTGACCGGTTTCTCATATTGACGCTCTTCAATAAAGGCTGTGTTATTGCCATATGTAGCAGCACTAGAGGCATAAATAAATGGAATCTTGTGGCGCATCGCAAAATGCAAAAGGATCTTACTGTATTCGTAGTTGTTCTCCATCACATATTGACCATCCCACTCTGTGGTTGCCGAGCACGCTCCTTGATGGATGATGGCAGTAATATCATTAGGGTTAATCTTTAAGCCCGCGTTTGGTGTGTAATAACCTAAATCAGACTCAATCGCTTGCAAAAAAGGTGTTTGATCACAATAATCTGCAATTTCATAATCAACTAGATTGACAAATTTATGCCCGTCTTTTAGGTTGTCAACAACGAGAATATCTTCATGCCCGCGTAGGTTAAGCTGCTTAATAATATTTGCGCCAATGAATCCGGCACCACCTGTAACAATAATCATTGATTTGCTCCATGTGTTAAAACGACGGCAATTCTAACAAAAAAAACGCAAGTTGGCTGTAATTTCTGTGATTAACTTTTATGGGCGCCAGATGCTGACTTGTAGTTATTCTCTTTAGCGCTACAATGAGGATATGTATAGATAGCAAAGCACATGGATATGACCGATATCTCACTTGATTTATTAAATCGTCGCAAACTTTTTACTGAGAATATTTACCCTTATCAGGAAAAAATGCCAAGAAAGGTTTACGAGCAGCAGAAAACGCAATTACAAATTGAGCTTTTGAAGATGCAGCAGTGGGTGAGATCAACAGGGCAAAAAGTACTAATTATCTTTGAAGGACGTGATGCAGCAGGCAAAGGGGGTACTATTAAGCGGATGATGGAGCATCTTAACCCGCGGGGTGCGCGCGTTGTGGCATTAGAGAAACCATCTGAACGTGAACAGGGGCAATGGTATTTTCAGCGCTATATTCGTCACTTGCCAACCTCTGGTGAGATCGTTCTTTTTGATAGATCGTGGTATAACCGCGCGGGTGTTGAAAAGGTGATGGGCTTTTGTACCCCTGAGCAATATCAACTATTTCTAACACAAGCGCCAGATCTTGAAAAAATGCTTGTGCAAAGTGGGATTAAGCTCTTTAAATTCTGGTTTTCAGTTAGTCAAAAAGAGCAAAAAAGACGCTTCCAGTCGCGTGCCGTGCATCCATTGAAGCAATGGAAACTAAGCCCGATTGATAAAGCGAGTCTCGATAAATGGGATGATTACACCGAAGCCAAAGAAAGTATGTTTTTGCATACCGATACTGAGCTTGCTCCTTGGACGGTGATTAAATCAGATGATAAAAAGCGCGCACGTATCAATGCGATGCGCTTTGTGTTATCACGGCTGGATTACAAAAATAAAGATATGAATATTGCGATTAAACCTGATCCACTGATTGTTGGCTTGGCGAGTGAGATTTATCCAGAGTAACCTAAGTTTCTATTTAACAGTTCATAACTCCAGTTAATAGCAGTTATTTTTCCCTTCCATGTTTGCTAGAATGGTCAAACTTTAACATATGATCTAGATTATGCTACCATCAAATAGCGCACTGATTCGGCGCGCTGAATATATTACAAAAATTCGTAAGTTTTTTGCCCAAAGAGGCGTGTTAGAAGTCGATACCCCTTTGTCTTACCCATATCCTGTGAGTGATCCCTATATCGATGCTTTTGCCATTAATACCCAATCAGGCACACGCTTTTTGCAAACCTCACCGGAATATGCGATGAAGCGATTATTAGCACAAGGCTCAGGGAGCATTTATCAAATTTGTAAAGCATTTCGTGATGATCCCAAAGCACAATATCATCATCATGAATTTACGATGCTTGAATGGTATCGTGTGGGATTGGATGATGCGGCATTGCGTGAGGAAATTGCGCAAATGTTACTTATATTGAGGCCTCAAGCATCCATTGAGTATTTCAGCTATAAAGCATTATTTCAACAGTTGATAGGCATAAATCCACATACGTCGAATATAGATTCTTTGCAAAAAGCGCTTTATCAGCATGTTGGTGATATTCAAGGCTTAGCAAGTCCAAATAGTATCGAGTGCTTAGATATATTATTCACCCATGTCATTGAGCCTAAACTTAAAGCGCACCAATTTGTGTTTGTCTATGATTACCCTGAAGTACAAGCTGCCTTGGCGCGCGTGATGCCTGATAGTAGTGGGCAAATGGTTGCCAAGCGTTTTGAGCTTTTTTATCAAGGTATTGAGTTAGCCAATGGTTATTATGAGTTAACCAGTGCGACTGAACAAGCCAAGCGTTTTCAACATGATTTACATTTGCGTCAAAGCCTTGGTAAAGCAGCAGTCCCCATTGATCAAGATTTATTAACCTGTCTTGATCACATACCAGAGTGCTCAGGAGTTGCTTTAGGCTTGGATCGCCTTGTAATGTGTCTTGAGGGCTATGCGGATATACAAGAAGTGTTATATTGCTAGATTACAAGATTGGGCATGGCTGCATTGTGACTGCTTTTGATTGTGCAAGCGCTGGCTGAGCGTAAGTCGAAGCCTCTATAAAGTGTGATTTACCCTTCGACTTACGCTCAGGGTACGGTGAGCACTTGTGGGGGAATATTTACTCTTAGCCACTATATTGCTAGGCGAAAAGCTTGAGCGTGAAGCTAATCAACTATATGCTATGGCACGGTCAAATAGATAAAATAAAAAAATGAAAGTGGAAAATTAAGATGAATAAATTAGAACAATTAAAACAAATGACCAAAGTGGTTGCCGATACTGGTGATTTCGCGCAAATCGAAGCATATCAACCCGTTGATGCGACGACAAATCCAAGCTTGTTGTTAAATGCGGCTAAAATGCCCGCATACAGTTATGTGATTGAGCAGGCACTAGCAAAGAGTGCGCATTTAAGTGGTAAATCACGCGTTGATGAGGCAATGCTTGATATGGCAGTAAGTTTCGGTGTTGAGATTTTAAAGGTAATTCCTGGACGTGTTTCCACTGAAGTTGATGCACGTTTATCGTTTGATAGAGAGGCGACGATTGATTACGCGCGTCGCTTAATTCATAAATACCAAGAAGCCGGTGTTGATAAATCGCGTGTACTTATCAAAATTGCATCAACTTGGGAAGGGATTAAGGCCGCTGAAGTGCTTGAAAAAGAGGGTGTGAACTGTAACTTAACCTTGATGTTTAGCATTGCCCAAGCCATAGCCTGTGCTCAGGCTAAAGTCTTTTTGATTTCCCCATTTGTTGGACGCATTACTGACTGGTATATGAAAGAGCAAGGTGCAACAAGCTTCCCTGATGTCAGTGAAGATAACGGTGTGTTATCGGTTAAAGAAATTTACCAACATTACAAGCGTTATGGTTATCAAACGATTGTGATGGGGGCGAGTTTCCGCCATGTGGGACAGGTAGAAGCCTTAGCAGGGTGTGACGCATTGACGATTGCGCCAAACTTATTACAGCAGTTACAGCAGGATGATAATACGTTAAGTAGACAGTTAGTTGAGATTGAGAAAACCAATCAACCAGATCGTAAATTAACAGAAGGTGATTTTAGATGGGCAATGAATGAAAGCCCAATGGCAACGGAGAAATTAGCCGAAGGTATTCGTAAGTTTGCCATTGATACGGTGAAACTTGAGAAATTAATCGAACATAAATTGGGACTATAGGCACACTATGCATAAGTCTATTGCGGTAAAAGTAGGGAATATCACAATTGGTGGCGGTGCTCCAGTCGTTGTGCAATCGATGACGGATACAGCGACTGCCGATATTGAAAAAACAGTGTCACAAGTTGTAGCACTTCATCGCGCCGGCAGTGAGCTTGTGCGCATTACAGTTAATGATGAAGCGGCAGCTAAAGCTGTCCCTGAGATTAAAAAGCGCTTATTACAAAAGGACTGTGATGTGCCTTTGGTTGGCGACTTTCACTATAATGGTCACAGATTATTAGCAGACTTTCCAGAGTGTGCTAAAGCCTTGGATAAATATCGTATTAATCCAGGCAATGTTGGCTTTGGTCGCAAAAAGGACACGCAGTTCGCTGAAATCGTACAAAAGGCGATTGAATACGATAAACCAGTGCGCATTGGTGTCAATTGGGGTAGTCTAGATCAAGCACTACTGGCAAAGCTAATGGATGAGAATAGTCAACTGACGGTGCCGTTATCCGCGCGTGAGATTATGCACAAAGCGCTGATTGAGTCAGCATTATCAAGTGCAGAATATGCTGAGCGTCTGGGACTTAAGGCTGATAAAATCATCGTGTCATGTAAGGTCAGTGATGTTCAGGACTTGATTGAAGTTTACCAAAAGCTCGCACGTGAATGCCCGTATCCTTTGCATTTAGGATTAACTGAGGCAGGGATGGGGATTAAAGGCATTGTTGCCAGCAGTGTAAGTCTTGGTTATTTATTGCAGCAGGGTATAGGTGATACGATTCGTGTATCCTTAACACCAGAGCCAGGTGCGCCACGCACCAATGAAGTAAAAGTCTGTCGCGAGATATTGCAAACGATGGGCTTAAGAGCGTTTACGCCAACAGTTTCATCATGCCCAGGATGCGGGCGGACAACCAGTAGTTTTTTCCGTGAGCTTGCCAATGATATTCAAAACTATCTCAGTGAGCAAATGCCGCAGTGGAAACATCAATATATCGGTGTTGAAAACATGAAAGTTGCGGTAATGGGTTGTGTGGTGAATGGTCCTGGTGAGAGTAAACATGCCAATATCGGTATTAGCCTACCAGGTACAGGTGAGGCACCTGTTGCTCCTGTGTTTGTCGATGGACAGAAACAACATACACTAAGAGGCGAGCATATTGCTAAAGACTTTATGGTGATTGTTGATCAGTATGTTAAATCTAAGTACCAGCAATAGTTGAAACCTGAATAGGAAATTATTATGACGGATCAAAAAAATCCTTACCCATTATTATCAGAACCTTTGGATTTGGGCTTTACGACGTTAAAAAATCGCGTGGTAATGGGGTCGATGCACACGGGTCTTGAGGAGCAAAGAGGTGGATTTGAGCGTTTGGCTTATTTCTATCAAAAGCGTGCTGAAGGTGGTGTTGGTTTAATTATCACAGGAGGAGTGGCACCTAATATCTCAGGATGGCTTTACCCCTTTGCGATTAAGTTGACCAATCAAAAGGAAGTTAAAAAGCATCGGTTAGTGACTGAGGCGGTACATAAAGCAGATGGTAAAATTCTGATGCAAATTTTACATGCTGGGCGCTATGGTTATCATCCTTTGTGTGTCAGTGCGTCAAAACTTAAAGCACCGATGAATAAGTTTAAGCCCAGAGCATTAAGTAACTGTGGCATTAAGCGCACGATTAAACACTTCGCACGTGCGGCTAAACTTGCCAAAGAAGCAGGTTATGATGGTGTTGAGATCATGGGTTCTGAGGGGTATTTAATTAATCAATTTCTTGTTGAACATACCAATAAACGCCAAGATAAATGGGGTGGCAGCTTTGAAAATAGGATGCGTCTGCCGCTTGAAATCATCAAAGCAACGCGACAGAAAGTTGGTGATGATTTTATTATTATGTTTCGTTTATCGATGCTTGATCTGATTGAAAAGGGTAGCAGTTTTGATGAGGTTGTCACTTTAGCTAAAGCGTTAGAAAAGGCGGGTGTCACCATTATCAATTCAGGTATTGGCTGGCATGAAGCGCGTATCCCAACGATTAGCACGCAAGTGCCGCGTGCCGCTTTTGTGCCGATTACCGAGGAAATCCGTAAGCATATTAATATTCCTATCGTTTGTGTTAACCGTATTAACACACCTGAAGTGGCTGAGGATATTTTACAAAAACAAAAGGCAGATCTTATTTCAATGGCGCGTCCATTATTAGCCGATCCTGACTTTGTCAAAAAAGCGCAAAATAACCAATCCCAAGCGATTAACACCTGTATCGCGTGTAATCAAGCTTGTTTAGATCATGTCTTTGTTGGCAAACAAGCTTCTTGCTTGGTCAATCCTTATGCCTGTAATGAAAGTGTCATGCAATCAAAGCCTGCCACAGATAAAAAGAGCATTGCTGTGATTGGTGCGGGACCTGCTGGCTGCACTGCGGCAATTGAGCTTGCCAAGCGTGGGCATCAAGTTGATCTCTATGAAGCGTCTGATAAAGTCGGAGGGCAGTTTAAGTTAAGTGCAAAAACGCCGGGTAAAGAGGAATTCTCTGAAGCATTGCGTTATTTCGATTATCAACTAAATGCAAACAAGGTCAATGTCAAGCTTAATACCAAGGTCAATATAGAAGATGTAAAATCACTAAACTATGATGAGATTGTGATTGCGTCAGGTGTGGTACCTCGGATTCCTAAGATTGAGGGTATTGATCATCCGATGGTTGTTGATTATATGCAGCTGTTAAATGGTGAAGTGGCAGCTGGTAAAAAAGTAGCAGTCATTGGTGCCGGTGGCATTGGCTTTGATGTCTCTGTTTTTCTGGTGTTTGCCGGTAAAAAAATTGGTGAGAATACGGAAGATTATTATCACGAATGGGGAGTTGATGTGACTTTGGCGCATCGCGGTGGTTTGACCAAGCAGCATGAGTCTGTGCCGGAAGCAGAAGTTTATCTATTGCAACGCAAAGATGAAAGACTAGGCAAACGCCTAGGTAAAACAACTGGTTGGATTCATCGCACCACTTTGAAGCATCAAAAGGTTAAGATGTTAAGTGGTGTGAGCTATGACAAAATTGATGATGCTGGTTTGCATATCACACTTAAAGGTGAGAAGAAGTTACTTGAGGTTGATCAGGTGGTGATTTGTGCCGGACAAGAATCCGATAGATCGTTATACAATAAATTAATAGAGCAAGGTGTTAAAAATGTGCATATCATCGGAGGCGCGCATGTGGCTGCAGAGGTTGATGCTAAGCGCGCAATTAAAGAGGCGACTGAGTTGGCATTAACGCTTTAGTTAAACCCTAAATTTTTGGCGTCATTTAACCCAGGAATATCATTAATGGATAATACCCCTGAAATCTGACCCACGGGGGTGATCTTTAGTCCTGAGCTTAATTGCTCTGGTGTATGTGCGGTAAAATCCATTGTTGTTAGATCATACTCAACAAAGCCATTGTTTAAGGTGTTTTGTTTTATGCGATCACGATCGTAATACAGTAAATCACGATAGTAGATACGTTTATTATCCAGATCTTTAATTGATTGCCATAAGGTTGCCGTTGCCTCATAGTAGGGCACGGTGACACTTGAGAGAATTGTCTTGGCTTGATAAAGCGCTTGATCTGTGTTTTGTGGCGTTGGCGATTCACGTGTCAGAATGCTAGCGCGTACAAAGCGTGAGGCGGATGTGTAATCTCCAGGCATACCAAGAAGACCGGCATCCTCAGGCTGTGCATATTTAATTACCGTTTTATAGTCAGGGATAAAATGAGCAAACGGCAGACTTGCCTTGGCATCTTTATCATTTAAAGTTTTATAGTGAGTCAGGTTTTTAATCTGCCATTCATAATCAGGTGCATTGGTGAGTACATTCGTGGCATGGTTATAAATAATGGTTTTGCCATCGATAAACTCAATGACGGCACTATGTCCTGTTTTATCACGAATGACAATATGTAACGGTATATCCTTGATATATAAGCCACTGGTGGCATACATGGCTGATTCAACAAGTTGATATTGCATAATAAGCTTTAATGCATCTTGAGTTGAATGTGCCATGCCTAAGATAAAATTGGATAAATCATAAATGCCAAGTGCTGGACGCGGGTCATGAGGATTATATTTGGGATAAACGCTGCCTGGTAAATAAAGCGCTGCGATACTTACGCCTTGTGTATTTATGCCATCGGTTAAGGTATAACCAATAAAACCTAAGCGTCCAAAGAAACCATATTTATTTTGCCAGTGAGCAAGTTTATCTTCGGGGACGTTATCGCGATTGGCAATGAGATTAGTTGTATTCTCAACATCAAGATATCCAGCGTAGAAGCTAAAAGCACGAGAAGTGATGTGGGTGAGATTAATATCCGTTTGAAATAGCTTTTGATACCAACTATAAGTTTCAAAGCTTTGAGTATATAGCTTTAATGGAAAATCAAGTGTGCGTGCCGTGATATGAAAAGGGGTTTTATTGATAAAAATATCAGTACAGCTAAAACCAAACTGAACATATCCTAAAAGTAGAATGCTTAAATAGCGCATGTAAAATCCTTTTTGTGCATTGAATGTATAAAGTATAGCTATTGCATCAAAATTGCCAATAGAATAACAAGACCAACCCAGTGATTATCTGAAAATGCCTTAATGCATTGGGCAATGCCACCTTTCTGCCACGTCTTATGCTGATAGAAGAATAACACGGCAATAATCACTATGGCTAAGAAAAAGACAGTATTATAATGTTGCAACATGCCAAAGACTGCGAGACAAATAATGGTTAGTATCTGGAAAATACTCATGATCAACAGATTATGTTTGCCAAAGGTAATCGCAGAGGAGTGTAAGTTAAGTCTTAGATCATAGTCTTTGTCAGCTAATGCATACATCGTGTCATAAGAGATTGTCCAAAAAATAGTGGCAAGGTATAACACCCAAGCAGATAAAGGAATGTGATTAATCTGGGCTGCATAAGCCATGATAATGCCAAAATTAAAGGCGAAGCCTAAGACCAGTTGTGGGAGGGCAAAAAAGCGTTTAAAAAGCGGGTAGCTAAGCGCCAACATGACAGCAATGAGCGATAGCAAAATAGTCATAAGATTAAGCTGTAACACAAGAATAAAAGCGATAAGAAGTAATAACACACCAACGAAAACAGCTTGTTTAACGGTGATGTCCCCTGTTGCTATGGGGCGCGTGGCAGTGCGCTTGACTTGACCGTCAAAATCGCGATCAGCAATGTCGTTAAAAATGCATCCAGCAGTACGCATGATAATCACACCAAGGACAAAGATAATAAAAGTTTTCAAGCTAGGTAGCGCAGGGGTTGCTGCAAAAAGCCCCCATAAAGTGGGATAAAGAATGATTAAGATAGGAATTGGGCGATGCAGGCGCATCAAGTAAAAATAGGCTTTCATATATAGTGGTATTAGTATTATTTATAGTTAAGGGGCTAAGTATACCTGTTTTAGCTTAAGTTTAAACAGGTGGTATATGCACAAAAAACTCTTCAATTAATAATTGATGCTCAGCATCCAATGTGAAAATGGATGCGCGTACCCATAATGGATTGGCAGGAAAGGTGTCGTTTAAGTTAAGTTTGTGCTTTAAGAGATCAAATGGACAGTGTTTAACATAAAACTCACTGCGTGTGATATGCCTGTTTTTAAATAAAAAATGCTCGCCAATGGAATTATTACCCAATGAGTCAAAACAATCTTGATAACGTTTATAAGTGCTTTGTGGGATAATCGTCCGCCCAAACACATAAGTGTTATCTTGATGATGATGTTTAATCAAGCGAATACGACTTGCGCGCTCATTTAAGTTCAAAAGCTCAGCTTCATCATCATCCATGGGCGCATGATATTCATCGATGCACTTTAAGCCAATATCAGGGATGGACTGCGCCAAAGTGACACCCAAGCGTTTGACATCAAATAGCCAGTGCTCAAGCTCGGCAGGTAGTGTAATCGTTTCTTTCGTATTCCAGTGATTAGTCATAGAGCAAAATAAGTTGCCAAAAAAATTTGGCTAAGGGTATCATAGAACATTGATTGTGACCAATAGTTGTGGCGTACATTTTTGAGTTACGTAAGCTCCTTCAAAGATCTGATGCTATTTTAACCAAATTAACTTTAAATAGTTCTGTACCTTTTTGTTTATTCAGGTACAATGGCGCCTGAATTTATCAACAACATACTCGTCGCATATCGTTTGTAGTCGTTTAAAACGCAGAAGGGGCAGTGATGGGTATCATAACTTTTGGGTTTTAAATTACCATGAATACCGAATCTCAAGAATTAAGCTTCCATAATTTGGGCTTAAATGAACAGCTATTGTCAGCTATTGAAGCAATGGGTTATCAAACACCAACACCGATTCAAGCAAATACGATTCCGTTTGTATTGCAAGGTCGTGATGTGTTAGGACAAGCACAAACTGGAACGGGTAAAACCGCAGCGTTTGCATTACCACTTTTAAATAATATGGATTTATCCGGCAAAGAACGTATGCCGCAAGTCTTGGTGTTAACACCAACACGTGAGCTTGCGATTCAAGTTGCTGAAGCATTTGAAACTTTTTCTAAAAATATTGCCAAATTAGAAGTAGCGTCTATTTATGGCGGTCAAGAATATGGGCGCCAAATTCAGGCATTACGTCGTGGCGTGCAGGTTGTCGTTGGTACCGCAGGCCGTGTAATGGATCATATGCGTAAAGGCACATTAAAGCTAGATACATTAAAAGCATTAGTATTAGATGAAGCAGATGAAATGTTACGCATGGGATTTATTGATGATGTGAAATGGGTGTTGTCACATACGCCTGAAGCATGTCAACGCCTGTTGTTTTCAGCAACGATGCCGCGTGATGTGTTAGATATCGTTAATGAATATCTACGCGAGCCTTGTAAAGTACAGATTAAGACAAAAGCAGCAACAGCTAAAACCATTCATCAGCGCTTTTTAGTGGTTAAAGGGCTGTCTAAGTTAGATGCACTTGATCGCGTTTTAGAGCTAGAAGATACAGATGGCGTGATGGTGTTTGTTAAGACAAAAACCTCAACGATTGAAGTCGCAGATGGCTTAAAAGCGCGTGGTCACTTGGCTGCGGCAATTAATGGTGACATGCAGCAAAATCAACGTGAATATATAATTGACCAGTTAAAAGCTTCTAAAATTAATATTCTTGTGGCAACAGATGTTGTGGCACGTGGTTTGGATGTTGAGCGCATTAGTCACGTGATTAACTATGATTTACCGCAAGATAATGAAGCATATGTACACCGTATTGGTCGTACTGGACGTGCTGGACGTGAGGGCGATGCAATTTCATTGATTTACACCAGAGATTTGCGTCAAGTACGTATGCTTGAGCGTGTTATTCGTCACACCCTAGAAGAGATGCAATTGCCAAGCGCTAAAGAAATTACTGAAAAGCGTGTTGCACGTTTTAAACATGAAACAGCAGAGATTATCCGTCACAAAGATTTAAGTAAATTTAAAGAGTTAATGGAAGGTTTTGCTACAGAGTATGGTGCTGAAGTTGAAGATATCGTGGCAGCATTGGCATTTTTAGCACAAGGTGATAAAAAACTTTTTGTCAAAGAAATCCAAGTTCAAGAGTCAAGAAGATCAGAAAGATCTGATCGTTTTGATCGCTCAGAGCGTGGTGGACGCGGTGATCGTGATGGTCGTAGAAATGATCGCGATAGCAGATTCTCGCAACGTCGTGATGAGCGTGGCGGACATGCTGATCGTGATGAGCGCGGTAGTCGTGATAGAGGATCGCGTCGCTCACCAGATATGGATATGACGACTTATCGCATCGAAGTGGGTCGTAGTGATGGTGTTGAACCGCGCAATATCGTTGGTGCAATTGCCAATGAAGCAGGTATTAATAGCCGAAATATTGGACATATCAAGTTATTTGATCAGTTCAGTACAGTGGATTTACCAAGCGATACACCAAAGAATGTTATTGAGCATTTAAAGAAAGTGTGGGTAGCTGGTAAGAAGCTTGAAATCAAAGAAGATAAAAGATAATTGTTAAGGCATAGGGCGTATGCCATACGCCCCTACGGAAGCGTTGGCTGAGCGTAAGTCGAAGTCAGAGTATGCAAGGTAACTCTTCTGGTTCTAGAATAATTTCATCTTTAAAATAATTTCAATATTTTTTCACCTTTTCCGTTGTGATCTGGATGCAAACCCAGCCAAGCTATGCTATGTTAACGCCACTTAAACGGGCGTGCTTCCTGTATATACTTAACATAATTCAGTGAGTTACTATCTGGAGTATTCCGTTTTGTATCGATTTTTCATTATGTGTAAAGAGAGATCTATACCTATCATGAATTATTTGATGATGGGTGTTACAGCAACAAGGAGATTGGAATGAGTAAAATGGATATCACGACAAATCCAGCGGGAACACGTGGATTTAGTTTCTTGGAATTTGTCAGCACAACGCCACAAAAAATGCGTGATTTATTTAGCCTTTTGGGTTTTACCTTAGTTGGGCAGCATAAAACTAAAACCATTGAACTATGGCAACAAAATGATATTTTCTTTTTGTTGAACAACGAATCACAAGGTTTTTCTAAAGCATTTAAAGAAGCGCATCAATCGGGTGCATGTGGTATGGGCTTTATGGTTGAGAATGTTGAGCATGCCTTAGCTCACTGCATTAAAAAAGGTGCTAAATTGAAAACGCAAAATACGGATGACTGGCATGGGCAAAGCATTGAAGTCATCCATGGTATTGCCGATACTAAGCTTTATTTAACAGATTATTCATCAATTATCGACAGTGGATTATTTGAGATGCTTCCTGATGCGAAAGCTCAGATGCAAGACAATGAGTGTGGCTTGTTATATATCGATCATCTGACGCATAATGTCTTTCGCGGCAATATGGATAAATGGGCAAACTACTATATTGATCTATTTAACTTTCGCCAAATTCGTTACTTTGATATCGAGGGTAAACTCACGGGATTGCTGAGTCGTGCGATGACGAGTCCGTGCTTAAAAATTAAAATTCCAATCAATGAATCTGCCGATGATCATTCGCAAATCGAGGAATTTTTACGTGAATTTAATGGTGAAGGGATTCAGCATATTGCTTTGGAAAGTCAGGATATCTTTGCAACGGTCGAAAAACTCAAAGATTCAGGCGTTGAATTTATGCATACGCCTGATAGCTATTACACCAAGACGCATGAACGCCTGCCGTATCATCCTGAGTCCGTTGAGCACATGCAGAAAAATCGTATTTTAATCGATGGCGCACCAACAAAAGATGGTGGCTATTTATTGCAGATTTTCACCAATACCGTGATTGGTCCGGTATTTTTTGAAATCATTCAGCGCAAAGGCAATGATGGCTTTGGTGAGGGCAACTTCCAAGCCTTGTTTGACTCAATTGAGCTTGATCAAATCGAGCGTGGTGTGCTAAGTACACAAGAGCATAAATAAGTAGCCGAATATTTTTTTGGTACTAATGGATATTCGGGTCAAGCCCGAATATGACGACTTTCGGTCATTCTCGGACATGATCCAAGAATCCAAAAAATGCCGGAGAATATTTGCATAATGACCAAAGTTAAGGAAATAAGATGATTTTATATGATTATTTTCGTTCATCCGCAAGCTTTCGCGTACGCATTGCCTTGCAACTTAAAAAAATAAGTTATGAATCAAAAGAGATTCACTTAATTAATCATGGTGGCGAGCAATTCTCAAGTGCTTATAAAGCGATTAATCCACAATCACGCGTGCCTGCACTACAAGATGGTAATGTCATTATCACACAATCTTTGGCGATGATTGATTATTTAGAAGATCAGTATCCTAAGCATTCAATCTACCCAATTGATCCCGTATTAAAGGCTAAGGTTAAAGCTTTTGCTTTGACGATAGCTTGTGATATCCACCCTCTGAACAATTCAGGCACACTTAATTTTTTGAAATCTGAGTTTGCCGCAAATGAGGCGCATATTAATAAATGGTACGCACATTGGGTGCAATTAGGCTTTTCAGCCTTAGAGCAAACCTTACAGCAAACGGCTGGCATGTATTGTTTTGGTGATGAGATTACCTTGGCAGATATCTGCCTTATTCCGCAAGTATTTAATGCTAAGCGCTTTAATGTGGATATCAGCAGCTTTCCAACGATTCAGAGAAT
>JAQCCA010000010.1 GCA_027621155.1 Pseudomonadota bacterium
AAAACATTAAATCGAGAAAAATTGCCAAAAATTACGATTTATCAAAATCTAACCTGCTGGGTAGTTACAGAAAAAGGGCACTGCCTACGCGAACAAGTGCTCTCTTTAAATATTAATCCCGCACAAATTATTCAGTGCAATGCCACAGGTCTAGAGACCTTAAGGCAAATGGTCATTGCTAAACTTGGCATTACCATTATCCCTGAGATTGCCACACTTACCTCACACAACGGCATTCATTATATTGACTTTAAGGCACCTGCTCCTTTTCGTGAGATTGGTCTGGTTTATCGCCGTGGTTCCGCAATTACTAAATGGCTAAAAGCGATTGAATTACTTGTGAAAAAAAGTGTGCCAAGTTTGGCTTCTCATTAAATTTCAAACCCGCTATAATCCACCATATTAATAAATGAGTCTACCCTTGCTAATTTTGGGACTCGCACTAAAAAACAAATATAAAAATAGGAAAAACATGTCAAACCTGAGTCATTTTATCTCTCAAAACTTAATACTATGTATTATTTTTGTACTTGCCATTTTGATCTATCTTGGTTACGAAATTCGCCAAGCTAAATCAGGTCGCTTCCAACTATCAATACAAGATGCCATTAACCTCACAAACCGTGATAAGGGCATATTCTTAGATATTCGCGACAGCAAGCTTTTTAATGAGAGTCATATTGTTGGTGCGATCAATAGTAGTGCTGCTGAGCTTAAAGAAAACACGAAAACACTTAACAAATATAAAAACAATCCAATTGTCGTTTATTGTGCAACAGGTGCGCAAAGTGCTAGTGTTTGTGATTTGTTAAAAAAGGCAGGTTTTGATAAGCTTTACACGCTAAAAGGTGGCTTCAAACAATGGTTACAAGATAAATTGCCCACTGACAATAAAGCCGTAGCACATAATGAAATGAATACTGACAAGAAAGATGTAAAAAATAGAAAAGATAAAAACGATAAAAATGATAAAGGCACGGCTAAATGATTGAAATCTACACTAAACCAACTTGCCCTTATTGCATCAATGCCAAAACATTGCTTAACAAAAAAGGCGTGACCTTTACTGAATATAATATCAGTGATAAACCTAAGTTACGCGAAGAGATGATTAAGCGTGCCGCAGGTCGCACAACGGTGCCGCAAATATTCATCGATAATCAGCACATCGGTGGCTGTGATGACTTGTATGCCCTTGAGGATGCCAATAAACTTAACCCATTACTTGGAAAATAACACTTAACTTAACTACATAAGGAAAGATAATGACAACTGAAACAAATACCCCTGATATTCAATTCCAAATCCAAAAACTCTACACCAAAGATATTTCATTTGAAATTCCTAAGGGTGCTGATGCGTTTAAACAAGAGTGGAAGCCTGAATTAAACGTCGCTTTAAATACTAAAGTGACAGGCTTACCTGAAGAAAATATGTATGAAGTTGTGCTAACAGTTGAAGCCGATGTTAAATGCGGCACTAGTGATGCCTTTAAAGCAGAAGTGCAACAAGCTGGTATCTTCCTTATTTCTAATATGGAAGAAGGACAATTAGATCATGCGCAATATGCATTTTGCCCTAACATTTTATATCCATATGCACGCGAGGCAATCTCTGATTTGGTTGCTAAAGGCGGCTTCCCACAATTATGCTTAGCACCTGTTAACTTTGATATGATTTATCAACAAAAGCAGCAAGAGCAAAAACAAACCTCTAACTAGAGATACTTAAATCGTTAAATACTTAATGTGACTTGAGTTGTTGCGTATACCGCAAAGCCTTCATAATTTGATTATGTAGAGATTTCGGATATTGGTATACGCTTGCACATTTCTACCCATTTATCTCCATTAAAATCAATAATACTCCCACCCACAAATAGATCTTTTTTATTATAACTTTCTATGGCACGTGGAACTGCATTTTCATCCTTTGCCTTACACATTACCAAATAAACCTGAGCAGCACCCTTCAAAATTAACTCAATATGCTCAAGTCGTTCTTTATAGCCGAGGTCATCCTGCATGTTAATATATTTCTGATGATTTGTAACACGGAAAACTTTTTTACCATCTACTGTTTCTTTCTCATCTTGCCAGACTCGTAAAAACACTGTTCCATCCTTTCTTACTGCTCCCCATGACCACCGATTATTTTTTAATGGGGATCCAATTTTTTCAAATAATTTGCTTAATGACATTTTGCGGTGATATCCTTTATTTCTCTATACGTATCTAATCGGTCTATCTAATCTATTTCTATTCTTCTTTTTGCAAAAACTCAGCAAACAAAGCTATCGTTTTATCAATATCTTGATCACTATGCGCAATTGACATAAAACCTGCTTCAAATGCGGATGGTGCGAAATAAACACCATGCTCAAGCATAAAATGGAAAAAACGATTAAAGCGCATTAAATCACATGCTTTAACATCATCAAAACTCAGAATATCTTGCGCTTCAGTGAAAAACACCCCAAACATGCTACCCAAAGCTTTTGCTAAAAATGGAAAGCCTTGAGCTTGAGCCGCTTGATTTAGCCCATCAACAAGTTTTTGTGTTTTGGTTGTTAATACCTCATAGAATCCCTGTTGTGAGATCTTATCTAACGTGACTAATCCCGCGATCATTGCCACTGGATTGCCTGATAATGTACCTGCTTGATAAACGCCACCTACAGGTGCGATAAGCTCCATAATTTCCTTCTTGCCGCCAAAGGCACCCACGGGCATACCCCCGCCAATCACTTTACCAAATGTTGTTAAATCAGGGGTGATCTGATATAAGCCTTGCGCGCCCGTTAGACCAACACGAAAGCCTGTCATCACCTCATCAAAAATCAATAAAGCACCATGCTCATCACATAATTGACGCAAGCCTTGCAAAAATACTTTGGTGGGTTCGATCAAGTTCATATTGCCAGCAATCGGTTCTAAAATAACACAAGCTATTTGCTCGGGATATGTTTTAAATAAATCAGCAACACTCTCTAGATCATTAAATGATGCTGTTAGTGTGTCTTTGACTGTATCTTTAGGCACACCTGGTGAGTTTGGCACGCCAAGTGTTAATGCGCCTGATCCTGCCGCTACTAAAAACTGATCAGCATGACCATGATAACATCCAGCGAATTTAATCACCTTATCGCGCTTAGTATAGCCTCGTGCCAAACGCACAGCACTCATTGTTGCTTCAGTACCAGAGCTAACAAAGCGCACCATATCAATGCTATCAATCAAATCACAAATCTTCTTGGCAAGTTTCACTTCAAGCTCGCATGGCGCACCATAACTTAAGCCAAGTACTGCTTGATCCTGCACTGCTTTAATTACATCATCATCAGCGTGTCCCAAGATCATCGGTCCCCAAGAGCCAACATAATCAACATATTTATTAGCATCGACATCATAAACATAAGCACCCTTTGCCTTGGCAATAAACTTAGGCGTGCCACCAACGCCTTTGAATGCGCGCACGGGCGAGTTTACACCACCTGGAATATATTGCTTTGCTCTATTAAACAAATTTTCTGATTTTGTCATTCTACTTATTCCTATCTATTTCTATTTCTATTTCTATTTCTATTTCTTCTTATTTACTTTCGATTCATCACTCGATCTTCAACAACATCCATCAGTATATCTGTTGCATTGACACCACTTTCATTAAAAATTTGCTGCGTCATTGTTGGACTGGTTATATTAATTTCAGTCAAACAGTCACCAATAACATCAATACCGGCAAACAGTACGCCACTTTGTTTAAGATCCCTGCCAACAATACTGGCAATCTCATACTCTTCAGCCGTAAGCTTTCTTACCACCGTTGATGCGCCACGCGCTAAATTGCCGCGACTATCATCACCACTTGGAATACGTGCCACCAAGTATTCTAATGGCTCACCATCTACGATTAAGATACGCTTATCACCATCTTTAATCGCGGGTTGATATTGCTGCACCATAATAAATTGTGATTCATATTTTGTGATTGTCTCTAGAATGACATTTTTATTAGGATCATTTGGTTGAATACGAAAAATTGATTCACCGCCCATGCCATCAAGCGGTTTGACCACCACATCCTGATAATCATCAATAAAACGCTTAATATGCTTAAATGAACGACTCACCATTGTTTTTGGCGCTAAATCAGGATAACGCGTAATTGAAAACTTCTCATTAGCATCCCTTAAGGTTTGCGGCTTATTGATAATTAACGCACCCTGCTTTTCAGCCACTTCCAAAATATAGGTCGCATAGACAAATTCCATATTAAACGGTGGATCTTTACGCATAAAGATCGCATTGAAATCACCTAGCTTCACTTTATCCATTGGGTTTAGATGATACCATTTGTTATGCTCTTTACTCGGAGTAAGTGTTAGCTCATAACCCTCACCATAAGCAATTCCCTCTTCAACAAAAATATCTTCAAGCTCAAAGACGTACTGCTGCCAGTCTTTCTTAGCAACTGATAACATCATCATATAAGCGGTATCTTTTTTAATATTAAAGGTATGTAATGGGTCAATAATAAAGGCGACTTTCATAGGTTTCCTTAAGTCAACACGATAAACTTATGCTAATTCTAACACCATTAAATATTGATCATAGAACTGATTGTGCACTTTTATTGATTTTGGTTCTGTACCATAAGTCTCAAAACCAAGCTGCTGGTATAACGCCAATGCCACAGTATTTTCAGTCACGCAATGTAAATGTAGTTGCGTCACATAATCAGAGGCATGCTTGATGACTTGACGCATCAATTGCTTAGCAACGCCCTTACCACGAGCAGTTAGGGACGTATACATGCCCCAAATGATTCCACGATGCGCAGTTTTAGCATTTTTCAAAGCTGAAAAGCCAACGCATCCAATAATCTCACTGCCATCAAAAGCTGCAAAGATGTCATTTTCCTCGAGCATGTCTTTGAAATACTGATCATTATAAAGTAACGTTTCTTCATAGGATGAGCCAAAGCTTTGAGGTGAGTCTTTTAGCGCTTGTAAGCGTATTGTTTTCCATAATTGCCAATCAGCAGATGTAAGCAATCTAATACAAATATCAGCCACTGATTAAACTCCATTATTGAGTAAATTATTGCAAGGCATTACCCACGACTCTGTGTTATAGCCGTAGGGGCGTATTGTATACGCCCTACATTTAAAGTAGCTATTAAGTAATAAATCAAATCACCCTTCACCCGTGCAGACTAAGCTGCACGACCTCTTCCGCAAGGGGAAGAGGTGACAAATGGTGCAACTTGTTTATATATCACTACTAAACAATGATTCTTTGATAGTAATAGTAAGTTCAAGAATCCAAAAAATATCTGATAATATTTTCATCGTTACTTATATTCTATATTGAACAATATTAAGACAAAGAAATCTAAACAGAAAAAGAAGAGCCACAACCACAGGTGGTTTTAGCATTTGGGTTACGAATAATAAAGTGAGCACCTTCGACATCTTCTTTATAATCGATATCAGCGCCGACAAGATACTGAAAACTCATTGCATCTACCAATAAATAAACACCATGATTTTCAAAGATCATATCATCTTCTTTTTGTTCTTCATCAAAGGTAAAGCCATATTGAAAACCAGAACAACCACCACCGGTGATATATACGCGTAGCTTCAAATCGTTGTTGTCTTCTTCTGAAATCAGCTCTTTTACTTTCAAAGCAGCTGCATCAGTAAAATTAAGCGGTTGTGCCTGTTGGACGCTCATTTTTCTTTCTTTTGCTCCCGTAACTTTACTTGTTAGCTATTGAACTGGCACAAGTTTTATTTTGCCCATGCGATCAATATTTTGCACCATAACATTCATACTTTTGCCTTCTGCAATCGTATTTGGATTAACACCAATACTTTCAAGCTCAGCAAATGGCAATAAGCCATCTTTACCTGGCAGAATATTAATAAACGCGCCAAAATCTAAGACTTTAACGACTTTACCGCTATAGGTTTGACCCACTTCCGCACTGGCTGTTATTGCTAATACCTCTTCAATGGCAGCATTTAATGCATCACGGCTCTTAGCAAAAATCTTGACATCACCATTATCTGATGTGTCAATCGATGCACCGGTTTTCTCAGTAATACCTTTAACCGTCGCACCACCCTTACCAATTACATCACGGATTTTGCTTGGATCGATTGTAATAACTTCAACTTGTGGCGCATTATCAGAGGTTTCTGTTTTGTACTCAGAAATCACCTCATTCATAATACCCAAGATATGCAAACGACCTTCTTTGGCTTGCTCAAGCGCTGCATGCATGATCTCACGCGTAATACCTTTGATCTTGATATCCATCTGCAAAGCCGTCACACCATAGCGCGTACCCGCGACTTTAAAGTCCATATCACCCAAGTGATCCTCATCACCCAAGATATCTGACAACACCGCATATTTATCACCATCTTTGATCAGTCCCATTGCAATACCTGCAACAGGAGCAGCTAACGGCACGCCGGCATCCATCATTGACAGTGATGAACCACAAACAGTTGCCATCGAGCTTGAACCATTTGATTCAGTAATCTCAGACACGACACGGATAACATAAGGATAAGCATCTTCATTTGGGAATACTGCTTGTGTTGCACGTTTCGCCAAATTAGCATGCCCAATCTCACGACGCTTAGGTGTGCCAATCATTCCGGTTTCACCAACTGAGTATGGCGGGAAATTATAATGTAACATGTAGCGATTTTTCTTGTCACCTCCCAGAGTTTCAACTAATTGTGCATCGCGATCATTACCTAAAGTTGTCACCACTAAAGCTTGTGTTTCACCACGCGTGAACAAAGCCGAGCCATGTGCTTTAGGTAAAACACCTGTTCGCACATTAATTGGGCGCACGGTACGTGTATCACGACCATCAATACGTGGCAAGCCACTTAAAATATTTTTACGAACGACTTCTTTTTCGATGTCGTGGAAAATTGTTTTAATCTCTTCTACAGAAACTTCTTCTAATTCAGTTTCATCTGCAACAATAGCTTCAACCACTGTTTTACGTAATTGGTTGATTGCCTCAACACGCTTTTGTTTTTCAGTTTCTTGATAAACTGCTTTAATCTCACTATAAAAACGTGATTTAATTTGCTCTTTTAATGCCTTATTTTCCGCTTGTGGCATAAACTCCCAACGCGGCTTAGCAGCATATTTTGCTAAGTGATTAATTGCTTCAATGATCACCTGCATTTCTTTGTGACCATATAAAACAGCGCCAAGCATGACATCTTCTGGCAAGCTTTTTGCTTCTGACTCAACCATCAACACGGCGTCTTTCGTACCGGCAACGACTAAATCTAGCTCTGAAATATCTAGTTTGGCAAATGATGGGTTTAAAACATATTGCCCATCAATAAAGCCGACACGCACACCAGCAACAGGACCCTCAAATGGTACCCCAGATAATACCAACGAAGCCGAAGCACCGATCAGCGCTGGAATATCCGGTGGCACCTCAGGATCATATGATAACACGGTTGCCACAACTTGAACTTCATTATAAAAGCCTTCAGGAAACAACGGACGCAATGGACGGTCAATCAAACGAGCTGTTAAGGTCTCGTTTTCACTTGGTCGCCCTTCACGACGCGGGAACCCGCCTGGAATCTTACCTGCTGCGTATGCTTTTTCTTGGTAGTTGACTGTCAATGGGAAGAAATCTATACCTTCTTTAGCCTCTTTTCGCGCTGCAGTTGTTACCAATACAACGGTATCGCCCATAGTAACTAAAACTGAACCTGCCGCTTGGCGCGCCATTGATCCTGTTTCCAATGTCACTTGATGTTGTCCTAACTGAAAGACTTCTTTAAATATTTTCACGTGTGTACCTTATTATCATTGTTTTGCGGTGTGTCGTATCTTTGATCTTATCTACGTAAACCTAAACGCCCGATCAATGCGCGGTAGCGCTCGATATCTTTGCTCTTCAAATAGTCAAGAAGCTTACGACGTTGACTTACTAAACGCAACAAACCACGTCTTGAGTGGAAGTCTTGTTTGTGTGATTCAAAATGCCCTTGCAACCCGGTAATGCGAGCTGTCAATAGTGCAACTTGTACTTCTGGTGAGCCTGTATCGCCTTCTGAACATTGATATTCAGAAACGATCGATTGTTTTTGCTCGGTGCTTAACATAGTGTTTTCTCCTAAGATTTATTTCTTTTGTTAAACTTCCCATGTGATATTTCAGACATTTAACCGTAAAAAATATCGTGACAGTTTAGCAACGCCGTATGATACATGCTTTTTAGATAAACAACAAGCAAAGGCAAAGCTTATGTAGAGAATAAATAAACTCCTAAGCAAGAATAGATAAACGAACGAAAATTCAAACCTAACCAATTTTTTAAAAGACTTTTAAATCATTTCTTTTTATCATAGAGCCACATTTTATTTTTACTTTTAGCGGAAACCACATGAACATTATTCTTCTAGGTCCACCAGGGGCTGGAAAAGGCACGCAAGCAAAGCGCATTGAAACACAATTTAGCATTCCTCAAATTTCAACCGGTGATATGCTGCGTGCGGCGATTAAATCAGGCTCTGAAACTGGTATGAAATTAAAAAAAATCCTTGATGCCGGGGAGCTTGTCTCTGATGATTTCATTATGCAAATCGTTAAAGAGCGTCTATCGCAAGCTGATTGCAACAATGGTTTTATGCTTGATGGCGTACCACGCACATTAGGGCAAGCCGACGCCTTTAAAAAGCTTGGTATTAATATCGATTTCATTATTGAGATCACTTTAGACGACAATATCATTATCAAACGTATGTCAGGTCGTAGAATTCACGAGGCTTCAGGCCGCACCTACCACATTGATAATAACCCACCAAAAATTGCTGGCAAAGACGATCAAACCGGTGAAAACCTGATTCAACGCGAAGATGACAAAGAGGAAACCGTTAAAAATCGCTTAAATGTCTATCATGCGCAAACCGCACCATTGATTAAATATTACCAACACTTTGATACCGCGGGCACCAAGCTTAAAAAGCCTACTTATGTTAAAGTTGATGGCAATCAAAGTGTTGATACGGTAACTAAGGAGATTTTTCAAGTACTTAGCCAACACGTAACCGCCTAACATCACATATCACCTAAGTTACGCACTTTTTCTATTTCAACACCCCCGCCTCGTAAACTCGCCACCCCTCTTGCAAAGAGGGGTGGCAGCCGTAGGCTGACGGGGTGTTTTAAAATCATCATTTTAGTAACTCAGATGCTTTGCCAATGGCGCAGGCAATGCATAGTCTTTTATATTATCCTTGCTCACCCAATAAGCATCATTAATCATTGCTTTCTGAGTTAATTGATACACTTTAATCTCATAATAAAGCTCAAAGTGGGTGAATATATGCTTTTGCTCTTCACATAGCATATGACTGTATTCACCGATATTTAACGCAGACTCTGGCAACGCGTATAACCCACCCCAAATGCCTTTGTTTGGTTTTTTGATAAGTAGCAGCTCATCTTGATATTGATACAGATAAAATACGGCTGATTGAACTGTCTTCACCCTTTTTTCTTTTTTCCGTGGATATTGTTTCACCTGATTATTGGCAAAGCTTAAACAAATATCTTGTAATGGACAAAGCCCACACTTTGGCTTAGTTCGTGTACAGATTGTTGCCCCAAAATCCATTTGTGCCTGTGTATAATTCTGTGTTTTGCTTTTTGGCATAAGTTTATGCGCTAATTGCCATAGTTTTTTTTCAGTGGCTACACCTGATAACACTTCATCAATCGCAAAAACACGTGCAAAGACGCGCTTAACATTACCATCCATAATCGGTGTTGCTTGCTTAAATGCAATCGATAAGATCGCATGCGCGGTTGATCTACCGATTCCCGGTAGCGCTAATAAATCATCAACATAATTAGGCATTACACCATTATGTTTCTGATAAATGACTTGTGCTGTTTTATGCAGGTTTCTAGCGCGTGCGTAATAACCAAGCCCTGCCCAATATTGCATTACCTCATCTTGATCGGCTTGCGCTAAATCACTGATATGCGGAAATTTATCAATAAACTTTAGGAAATATGGAATAACCGTTTTAACTTGTGTTTGTTGCAACATAATCTCAGACAACCACACATGATAAGGGTTAAAATCACCCTGCCATGGTAGGTCATGGCGCCCATTTTGGCTAAACCATGTAAGTAAAGCGCTTTGATAATGTGTAATATTAAAATGAATATCAATCTCAGTCATATTGAACTAATGAGTCAATAAAGATGTCTTTTGGCATTTTATCGCGTCCATTGAGTCCATTAAGCTCAATCACAAATAGCGAACCTAGCACAGTAGCTCCAGCTTTTCTAACCAACTTAACACAAGCACTTGCCGTGCCGCCTGTTGCTAATAAGTCATCCACTAGCAATACTTGGTCATCGTTAGAAAAAGCATCTTGATGCACTTCTAATCTATCAGTACCATACTCTAACTCATATTCACAGGCATGTACCGCGCGTGGCAACTTACCAGGCTTGCGAATTGGCACAAAGCCAATTGATAAATGCTTCGCTAGCGCTACACCAAAGATAAACCCACGACTCTCAGGTCCTGCGATAATTGTGGGTTTTAAGCCCTTTTCTTTAATGTGCTCAGCCATAATCATTGCTGTTTGCGTTAAGCCATCGGCATCTGCCAATAATGGCGTGATATCACGAAATAAAATACCTGGTTTGGGAAAATCAGGCACAGCGGTAATTAAAGATTTAATCGTTATAATGCTCATTATTTAAAAAGAATTTTCTCTACTATGGATTGCGCCCATGGTAGCATGTTGATGCGAATGTTGTCATTTAAAATCCAGCTTGTTATATTCGCATATTTGAATAAAATTACTTACCAACTGAGCTAATACATGACACCCTCATTGGTCTTTATATCAATCGAGTTGAGTGGGGGCGAAATATATGAAATGCTAAAGTAGCACACCACCAAGTTGAAGGTAACAATTTACTCATCGCCCAATGCCGTTTTCACTACTAAATCAGCACCGCTCTAATTGCCAATTAGCGTACTAAGCTCATCAATATTTTTTGCACGAAGCCTAGCAACAGATAAGACTTTGTCTCGCTGAACATGTTCAATATAGGCAATAAATTCATTCGCAATCCCAGCATTGTACAGCTCATAGTCGGTAAATCCATCGCCAACAATTACGGTTTTACCAGTCAATTGATCTTGGATTTTTGTAGCACCAGTAACTTTTGAATCACAAAAACCATTGTTATTATTTAAGCAATTAAAGTGTCCGTTTTCATCCCATTGTAGATTCACCGCAAAAACGCGTGACGCTGAAATACCCAGATACGCAGCAAAAGGCAGAATAAGCTCACTAAAACCACCACTAATAATCCATACTTTGACATTACGTTGATGCAATTGCTCAATTAATTCCTTGATACCAACCGTTAATGCGCTAGGGCAATACTGAGCAACAAATGCATCTAATGCCGCCTTTGTTGGTTTTGCTACTTGTAAACGCGCTTCGAGACTGTCACGGAAACTCATCTCTCCATTCATGCCCGCATTAGTTAATGCTTCAATTTGCTGTATTTTAGACTGATCTCCTTGAAGCAACTTAGCCATGATCACCTCTAGTGATTCAAAACGGATCAGCGTTGAATCAAAATCAAAAACCACATTATTGTACTTACACATAATATTTGCCCTACTTACTTGCTTGCTTGCTTATTCACTCATTATTTCAATTAATTTGCTATCCAAGCACGATAGCATAAACTCAGTCATTGCTGTTTTATGACCTGTTTGATAAAAATCAAGCATCAGTGTATTAAACTCAAGTTGGCGCTTTACGGGTAGATTAATCGCCGGATAGCCACGATCTGATAACTTGTGCCCACCAACAGTAACTCCATCTAGTAAGGTTTGTACCTCTGGCAAAGTATAATGAATACCCTCTAAGTTTACCGCATCATACACAAACTCTGCTAACTGACGTTTCGCTAAAAATAGCGCTTTCTGACGATTGGGTTTTATTGCTCTTAATAGATCAAATTCCATGTATACCTTCCGTTTTATTAATTTTTAGCTGGATGCAAAATAGTAGGTTTTAAAAACCGTAGATCTTTTTGCTTATAATCCAACGTAAAATGAAGCCCTCGACTTTCCTTCCTGCGCATTGCAGACTCAACCATCAATTCAGCAACTAACACTAGGTTTCTAAGCTCTAACAAATCAGCCGTTACCGTAAAATCAGAATAATAATCAAACACCTCTTGGCGCAACAGCTTAATGCGATGCATTGCGCGCTCTAAGCGTTTATTGCTTCTAACAATTCCCATAAAATCCCACATACAGCGTCTAATCTCACGCCAATTATGGCGAATAAAAACCTCTTCATCCGAGTCAGTGACTAGTGCGTCATCCCAGCGAGGAATATCTGACATTGGCATTAATTTTGGGAGATTTTGTTTAATATCATTAGCAGCAGCAAAAGCATATACAAGACACTCTAATAACGAATTACTTGCCATGCGATTCGCGCCATGAAGCCCTGTATAAGTCACTTCCCCTGCAGCATACAATCCAACAACATCAGTGCGTGCCTTATCATCAACCACCACACCACCACAAGTGTAATGCGCCGCTGGCACAACGGGAATCTGGTCTTTAGTCAAATCAAGTCCATATTTTAATAAACTTTCATAAATCATCGGAAAGTGTTCTTTAATAAACGCCTCTGGCTTATGTGTAATATCCAAGTAAACACATTCTAAACCATATTTTTTCATCTGCAGGTCAATAGCACGAGCAACCACATCACGCGGTGCAAGCTCAGCACGTTCATCAATCTCAGGCATAAAGCGCTTACCATTAGGTAGACGCAAATATGCGCCTTCACCACGCAATGCTTCACTTAATAAAAATGATCCAGCTTTTGGGTGATAAAGGCAAGTCGGATGAAATTGATTAAACTCCAAATTTGCCACGCGACAGCCAGCGCGATAGGCGATCGCAATGCCATCGCCACTTGAAACCACGGGATTTGTAGAATATTGATAGACGCGTGAGGCACCTCCTGATGCCAAAACAACAGCACGAGCGCCAAAAGTTTCAATCTTGTTTGATTTAAGGTTCAATGCATAAGCGCCAACACAACGCTGTTGCTGTAAAATCAAGTCAACCACATTGTAATATTCATAGACCTTTATATTCGGATGACTTTTAACTAAAGCTGTTAACGTCGTTTGTACTTCTTTGCCAGTAGCATCGGCAGCATGCAAAATACGTCGATAAGAGTGTCCCCCCTCCATCGTCAGGTGGTAATAATTTTCATGCTCACTATCTAGCGTAAAGTGCACACCTTGATCAATCAACCATTCAACGCAAGATTTAGCATTCTCAACGGTAAAACGCACCGCTGCCTTATCACACAACCCATCACCTGCAATAAGCGTATCTTCAATATGTGCCTCTAATGAGTCACCTTTGTCCATCACTGCGGCAATCCCACCTTGTGCGTAAAGGCTAGAGCCTTCACCCAAGGCGGATTTACACAATATCGCCACGTTACAATCATCCGCTAAATTAAGTGCGGCTGTCAATCCTGCGGTACCTGCTCCGACAATTAATACATCTGTTTGTTCAAGCATGTTAAATCATTCGCTATTATGTCAAAATTTAAGCGATTATACGTGATTCTAAGCCCATGTGTTAACTCTTACTTCATCCTTGGGATAAACAAATATGAATAGTGATTACTTTTGTGAATCTTCACTGAGCTCAAAATATCTGCTAGTTCGTGTTTCTGGCATTTTATAAATCACTGCCAAAGTAATGATTGACGTAATAATTAAGTAATAGCAAGGCGCATAATGTGAGCCTGAAGCATCTACCAACATTAATGAGATCATCGGTGTAGTACCCGCAAATAAGGCATTACCGACATTATAAGCTGCCGACATCCCGCTATAGCGGCATTCCGTTGGAAAAAGCTCACTAATTGCCACCTGAAAAGATGCTGTCATCGCTGCTACTAATAATGCAAAAATAGACTCGGCAATCAAAATCTGAACGATGCCACCATAATTAAGCCAAATAAACATGGGATAAGCGAGAATGAGCAATAAAAAGATCGGGACGTTTAGCATTACTTTGCGCCCCCACAAATCGGCAAACCAGCCAAACAATGGCGAGAACACAGCATAGACAACAGATATAACAACAGTAATCCACATCACAATACTGACATCTAAATGGCGCGTTGCGATAAAGTTATTCGGCAAAAAAGTCGCCATCATATAATAAGCAATACCAATATAACCAGTTAACACAAACCCCCATACAAGCGGCATTTTTGGACCCTTTAGCGCCGTCATTAATGGGTTTTTTAAGGCTTTTTTAGATTTCTTAACTTCTTCAAAAAATGGTGACTCACGCACTGAGTGCTGTAAAAACATTGAGGTTAATGCAAAAATAAACCCAATAAAAAATGCCACACGCCATCCATACTCAAGCATTTGTTCTTTGCTAAAAACTGTGGCTAACACACCAACCACTACCGCACTTAGGATCGTACCAACTTGTGATGACATTGCCGCTAAAGCTGTTGCAAATCCACGATATTGCTTTGGCGCACTTTCAGCGAGCATAATTAAAACGCCAGTATACTCACCACCAACCGAAAAACCCTGAATCATGCGCGCTAAAATTAAAATAACTACCGCCCAAATACCAAAGCTATTATACGTTGGCATAATCGTCATAATGAACATTGGAATACACATAAGACCAATGCTCAGCGTGATCGCATAACGCCGCCCTAGTCGATCACCAATAGAGCCTAGGATAAAACCGCCTAATGGACGCATAAAATAACTCGCGGCAAAGATACCAAAAACAGTAATCAAACCGACAGTTCTATTTTCATCGGGAAAAAATAAAATACTTAAGTAAGTCGCCAAATAACCATATAAACTAAACTCAAACCACTCTAAGGCTGCACCCAAAGTAGTAATCGCAACCGTTTTCTTGGTGCTCGCCTTCGTTATCTTTTTTGTCATCCGATTAATTACCTTTTATCTTATCCCGCGCTGAGTCTAACAAACTTCTAAAAATTAATTAACGGATTTCCTATTATTTATTTTGGCTTAAATACTGCACTCGGCGTTTAAGCACAGCAAATTCCTTTTCCGGCGTTAAAATACGCTCAAACTGCGCCTTAGTTTTTAGACACACGGCTTCATCTAATTCAATCAGTGAGTCGTTTACACTTTGCAATTTAATTTGTAATTCGCACACCTTCTCAAGGTAGTAAAGTAAATAAAGCGCCTCATAGATAGTTTTGCCGGTTGTTAATAAGCCATGATTACGTAAAATCATGACTTTTTTATCCTGCAAACTTTTAACAATTTCATGCCCTTCATTCGCTAATGCAAGACCATTGTAATCATGATAGGCAACATCATTATAAAAGCGTAACGCCTGCTGATTACAAAACAGTAACCCCGACTTCAGTGATGATACCGCAACGCCATAGGTGCTATGGGTATGCATCGCACTGTGAATACTGCTACTTGCTTTGTAAATCTCAGCATGAATATTAAAAGCTTGCGGCATGACCGTATAACCGTTTTGTGATAAAACTTGTCCATTTAGATCAACTTTAACGAGGTTTTCCGCGCTCACTTCTTCAAAAGGGACATTATGTGGCGTAATTAACACTTCATTTGATTGTGGTATGCGCACACTTAGATGCGTTGCCAATAAATCATCCCAACCATAGTGGTAGACTATATGGTGACTTGCCGCGAGATCCTCACGCAGTTGTTGCTCTAAATCAATCATTTTAAAGCATTATCCTTATTGCTCTAAACTCATTAACGACGCATTACCACCTGATGCGGTGGTATCAATGCTAATCGTGCGCTCAACAGCCAAGCGATGTAAGTAGAAAGGCCCTCCAGCTTTAGGTCCTGTACCGGATAAACCTTGACCACCAAAAGGTTGCACGCCAACAACCGCACCAACAATATTACGATTGACGTAAATATTGCCAACACGAATATGCTTTTTAAAGAAATTAACGGTTTCCTGAATGCGACTGTGCACACCAAACGTTAAACCATAACCAGTTGAGTTAATATCTTTAGCAACCTTTTCAAGCTCAGTCGCTTTAAAGCGCACAATGTGCAGAACTGGACCGAATACTTCACGCTTAAGCGCATGAATACTATCTATTTCAAACACTACAGGGTAAATATAATTTCCTTTCTCCAGCGCCTTATCTTCACTAATCTCATGCACAAGCTTTGCTGATTGGCGCATTTTATTGATATGTGCTTTAAGATTAGCTTGCGCTTCCTGATCGATCACAGGACCAACAACAGTTTCAATAAAAGCTGGATCATGGACCTTTAATTCATCCATAGCGCCTTTAAGCATGGTGATGACATTATCCGCAATATCTTCTTGTAGATATAAAACTCGCAAAGCAGAACAACGTTGTCCCGCGCTATCAAAAGCCGAGGATATCACATCACGCACTACCTGCTCAGGTAAGGATGATGAATCAACAACCATCACGTTTTGCCCACCTGTTTCAGCAATAAATGGTACAATCGTACCCTCTTTGGCTGATAGCGTTTGCTGAATAATTTTGGCGACTTCAGTCGACCCTGTAAAGATCACACCCGCAACACGTGGGTCTTGCGTTAAGGTACTACCGACTTCTTCACCTGTGCCTGGCACAAATTGTAATACATCCTCAGGAATACCCGCTTGGTGCAGTAGTTTAATCGCTTCATAGGCAATAATAGGTGTTTGCTCAGCAGGTTTGGCAACGACTGTATTTCCAGCAGCTAAGGCGGCTGTTACCTCACCTAAGAAAATTGCCAAGGGGAAATTCCACGGACTGATACATACTACAGCACCACGACCATGTAGACTAATTTGATTAAGCTCGCCTGTAGGACCCGCTAAGGTTTTAGGTGCTGCAAATTCAGCTCGCGCTTGTGCGGCATAATAACGACAAAAATCAACTGCTTCGCGAATCTCATTAACTGCATTGGCTAAAGTTTTCCCTGCTTCACGCACCGCAATTGCCATAAATTTTGGCATGTCTTCTTCTAATAAGTCTGCACATTTATCCAAAGCATCAGCACGTTTATCAGCCTCAACTAAACTCCAAGCATCAAAGGCATTATGTGCAATTTCCATCGCTTTTTCAGCCATTGCCTTATCTGCATGATAGACTTTGCCAAATACTTGATTATTTGCTGGGTTAAAAATATTTTCCGCAGTAAGTTTTGAGGTATCAACACCTTTTATTAACGGCTTAGCAACATAATCATCACGATCAAATTGACTCATTTGTAGTGCTAGTTTTTCTAATGTGCGCGTGTCATTTAAGTTATAACTTTTTGAATTCATTCTTTCTTCTCCAAACATATTCACAGGTAACGCAATTTGCGGATGCGCTTTAAAGCCTAGACGCTTTGCTTTTTCAACAGGATCTTCAACCAAACTTTCAATTGGTGTTTGCTCATCAACAATACGATGGACAAACGATGAGTTGGCACCATTTTCTAACAGTCGTCTGACCAAGTAAGGTAATAGATGCTTATACGTTCCCACTGGCGCGTAAATACGACATGGAATATTAAAATTATCCTTACCAACAACATGATCATATAGCGCATCGCCCATGCCGTGTAAACACTGGAACTCATAATCACGATAATCTCCTGCTAATTGCATAACCAATGCCGTTGTATAGGCATTATGCGTCGCAAATTGTGGGTAAATATGTTTGCTATTGGCAAAGAGCTTTTTAATGCACGCTTGATACGATACATCGGTATAACATTTTTGGGTAAATACTGGATAACCTTCTAGCCCTTCAACTTGCGCATGCTTAATCTCAGAATCCCAATAAGCCCCTTTGACTAAACGAATCATAAATCGATGCCCTGTGCGCTCAGCCAAGTCAATCAAGTAATCAAGTACAAAACTGGCACGTTTTTGATACGCCTGAACGACAATACCAATTCCTTCAAAGCCTTGTAAAGACGTCTCATGCGCTAAACGACTCACCAACTCAAGCGACAATTCTAAGCGCTCAGTTTCTTCAGCATCGATATTTAAACCAATATTATAGCGTTGTGCTAGCTCAACTAATTTTAATAATTTAGGGTACATCTCAGCATGCACACGATCTGCTTGTGCTACTTCATAACGTGGATGCAAGGCAGATAATTTAACTGAAATCCCAGGATTTGTGCGTACACTGTTTTTGGTAGCTGCAAATCCAATGGCATCAATCGCCTGACGGTACTCATTATAGTAATATTCAGCATCGGCTTTAGTCGTTGCTGCCTCACCTAACATATCATATGAATAGGTAAAACCCATTGCTTCTTTTTCTTGAGCGCGCTTTAGCGCTTTATCAATCGTTTCACCCATGACATATTGCTGACCAAGGACTTTCATCGCATGCATTACAGCGCGACGCACAACTGGACGTGAGCGCTTATCCAAGAAGCCTTTTAGTACGCCTTTGAATTTATTCTGATATTGCCCTGGCTTTAATATCTTACCGGTTAACATCAAACACCACGTCGCGGCATTCACAAATAGATACTCACTATCACCAACATGCTCATGCCAATTCGCACTGGTTAATTTATCTTTAATGAGTTTATCTGCCGTGTGTTTATCTGGAATACGCAATAAGGCTTCTGCCAAACACATAAGTACAATCCCTTCATCACTTGAGAGATCATATTTGGTCATAAAGGCATCTAGCCCGCTTTTACTTAAGCGTGTTTCACGTACATTTGCCACCAAACCACTGGCAACATCCTGCACAGATAAACGCTCTTTATCTGTGAGTGCTGCCTGTTTAGCTAGCTTTTCCACAATCATCTGTTCATCACACAACCAGTGCTTCGATATTTCTTGCATCAAGACAGTTTGATCAAACTTATTACTTCTATCTAAAATCATCGTTAATTCCTGAGAAGGTAAACTTATATTGCTTGCTTGCTGTTGAGCTGTTTGTTTTTTGACTAACAAAATTTTATCAACCATCATTTGATGAGCACCATCTGCGGGTTTTGATTTAATAAACCAATTAAAAAGATCCTGATCTTCGCATTTAAGCAATGCATGAAATGCCTCTTTTTCGGATTGTGGTGCTGCTAGATAAGCAAACTCGATATATGGCGAAAGAATAAGATCTAGCTCTAGCATCCCTCTTCTTGCCGCCCAGCGCAGGCGTGACAAGACTTCTTGATCCGTCACATTTTCATTTTCAACAATCATCGTTCTTTCCCCTTAATCACAGCAAAGATGGCGGCTATACTAGCATAAAAGATAAAAAAACGTAAAGAAAACTAGCGATTCAAAATGCTTGTAATTTTTATCAAGCTTTGACACTGTCCATTTATCAAAACCATGCTATTATTGTTATAGAATTTGCTAAGCCTCATCTAAGGATAGAAGGAAATAAATGAGTATTTTTAATTTTCTAGAGCTGCATACATTTTTAGTTATTTGCGAGATTTTAATTCTAATCGTTGTCGTACGCATGATTGCTGAGAAACAAAAACCAACCAGTATGATGGCATGGCTTCTGGCGATTATTTTGCTACCTTATGTTGCTGTACCTTTTTACTTTATTTTTGGTATTCGTAAACGTAAGCGCAAGCGCCATAAACATGAATTTAACTTACGTAAAATCGACCATATTGATACTTTCAACCCACACCCTATTCGTACCGTGCTCATTAATCAGAATATTCCCGCACCAACGAGCAACAATCATTTTGAGCTTTATCTAGATGGCATTCATGCCTATGAGGCACTGATTAATCAAATTCACCAAGCCAAAACAAGTATCTATATTAGCACCTATGTTTTTCAAAATGATCATGTGGCCTTAAGACTTCTTGCCGCTCTGACTGAAAAAGCCAAACAAGGCGTAACCGTAAAGCTTCTCATCGACTCTCTAGGCTCATATCGCGTGTACTTCAATCAGCGTATTTTTAAACGCTTGCGCAAAGCCGGAGGCAAAGTATCTTTTTTTATGCCGATTATTCAAATGCCTTTTCGTAATTATATTAACTTTAGAAATCACCGAAAAATCTACTTGTTCGATAATTATACAGCACTAACAGGTGGTATGAACTTAGGCGACGAGTACATGGGACCCACCCCTTGCAATAAACGCTGGGATGACATCTTGTTTAAAATAGAAGGTCATGCTATTTGTCATTTTCATAATATTTTTGCCTCCGATTGGGAGTACTCGGCAAAAGAGCATCTTGATCATATGACCGAAGTTTGTTTAAACAAAAATTATGGACAAAATTTAATTCAAGTCGCACCATCTGGTCCTGACATCCCCAATGATGCCCTGTATGACTCCCTTATTGCCGGCATCTATGCCGCACAGACACGCATCTGGATTGTGACACCTTATTTTGTGCCATCTGATTCACTCCTTGAAGCGCTACAAATTGCCTATCATCGCGGTGTTGATGTCAAACTCATCACCCCCAAAGTGTCCAATCATTTGATTGCCGATTTAGCACGTAGTAATTTTATGCGACAACTTGCAAAAACGGGTATTGAAATTGCTCTATTTGACAAGAAAATGATCCATGCAAAAGCCGTTTTATTTGATGATAAAGCCGTAATGCTTGGCTCAGTGAATCTTGATAATAGAAGTTTATTTCTAAATTATGAAGTCGTGACCTATGCCTATGAGTCAAGCATTATCGAACAAGTGAATGAGTGGATGAACGAATTTCTAGAAGATGCTGACAACACATTGCCAGCACCATCAAAAGCACGTAAGTTAGGGGAAAGTATGGTTAAAGTCTTATCCCCTTTATTATAGTTATGTTTAAGCCGCCACAAATTACCCTAAGCTGTGAAAATCAGGTTAAATCTGCTTTTGTCCCTGATTTTTTTAGCATTTTGAGTTGGAACATTTATAAGATTAATCATAAAGATCCTGTTGAGTTTCAACATTTCATCAAGAGCTTGCAACAAGCCTATAACCTTGGATTTTACTGCCTACAAGAAGCAAAACACAGCGATAGTGCAAGCTTTCCATTGGATGACTTTTGCTTGCATTTTGCACCTAATCTGCAGCTTAAGTCGCACGCTTATGGTGTGATGACCGCAAGCAGCATTATGAGTCATAAAGCTCAGCAAATCTTATCCAAGAAAACAGAAATTTTATTTAAAACACACAAGTCAAGTCTTGCCAATCACTACGTATTTTCTGACAACACACCACTCATCATCATCAATGTACATGCGATTAATTTTAATAATTCACGTATTTATGCAGAAGAAATTCTGCAACTGCATGACTATCTTGCCAACTATCAAGAAGCTGCCGTCATTATCGCTGGTGACTTTAACAGCTGGAATAAAAAGCGTAATTCACTGATTCATGAGTTCTGCCGCGCACTAAACTTAACACAAGCACAATTTGAAGAAGATAAACATATCAAACGCTTTGCCAAGCATCCGCTTGACCTTGTGATGTATCGCAATCTTAATTGCCAATACGCTACCGCAATCGATAGCCGTAAAATCTCAGACCACAATCCATTATTACTTAAATTTAGTCGGAGTTAATGACTATGAATAAATAAAAACAAATTATGCTTTATCAGATAGTACCTCTCCCCTTGAGGGATTGCTCGTGCAGCTTACGCTGCGCGGGTGAGGGGGAATTAAACTCAACTTATTTTCCCACCATTTCTATGGATATAAAAAAAGCACCCTTAGGTGCCCTTTTTATTATCAAAATTGCTCATCGACGTGAGCAATGCTACAGCTTATAGTTTACGAGACTTTAAGCTGCCAAAACGTTTCTGGAAGCTATCCACACGTCCAGCTGTATCAACCACACGTTGCTTACCTGTATAGAATGGATGACACATTGAGCACACATCCAATTGAATATCTTGACACTTTGTTGAGCGCGTTTCAAATGTATTGCCACAGCTGCAGCTTACTGAAACTTTTTCATACTTTGGTTGAATCTCTAAATTCATCTTTATTTACCTCTTTAAATATATTCTTGCCGCCACCTAAGCCCATCTTAAGCACCGCAGAGTAAAAACGTTGCACATCATAGCGCAAAGCGTATCATCTCTCAAGCTTTTAGCTTGATTAAATTAGCTAATTTACTAATTCGATGAAATATACTTCTCACGACGTACACGTTTAGCATCAAAGCCACTATCTGTTAATAAAGCAAAGGCATCATCAATCATATTTGGATTACCACATAGGTAGACAACATCTTCTTCAGGCATTAAATCCAATTGATCAAAGACATGCTGCACATAGCCTTTTTGCTCGTCAATAGCTAAAGCTTCTTGCTCACGAGACAAACATGCTTTGAAGTGTAGCGAATTTATCTTATCCGCATATTGTCGGAAATCTTCTGCATAAATCGCATCTGCCTTATATTGCACACCAAGTAATATATGAACCTCTTTGACATCTTCAGCTAAAGCTTTTTCAATCATTGGCAACATCGCACGATATGGCGCAATACCCGTACCAGTGCCCACCAATATAAGCTTACGAATTTTCTCGCCATCTTTTAATACTAGGCGCCCGGCAGGACCCATGGCATTGAACTTATAACCAATACTCATATTAAACAAATGCTCTGAAGCAATCCCGCCATCAACATAAGAAATAGCGATCTCAATCAAATCTGTATCTTCGGGAATACTTGCAACACTGTAGCTACGGCGCCTTACTTTGCCATCTTCGTGATCAAATAAGAAGGTAATAAACTGCCCAGGAACAAAGTTAAATGCACTGCCATCTGCTTTTTTAAACGTTAAGTGCTTAACATTAGGTGCAATCTGTTTTGATTCAACCAACTCTGCTTCAAATTTTTCAATTGCCATAAAATTTAGAATGACCATTTATCAATAATGGGCAACAGTTTACGAGTGTTATTATCAATAATCCATTACTTTGTATGAGGAAATGCAAATTTGCTTAAGACTTTTTTGACCTCTTTAACTGGCAAGCCAACAACATTGTCAAAGTCACCTTTTATCTCTTTGACAAAGCGCTGACCTATCCCTTGAATGGCGTATCCACCAGCCTTATCACATGGCTCATTCGTCTGCCAATAATCTTTTATCTCCTCATCAGTCAATGCCGCAAACTGCACCTCGGTTATTCTATATTCATAACACACTGACTCGCCATCACCGACGGCAAAACCAGTAATTACTTGATGCCAGCGTCCACTTAACTTATGCATATATTCACAAAACATCTTAAAATTTATCGGTTTTTGCAATATTTCTTCATCAATCACAACAATGGTATCAGCAACTAAAACAGGCATATCTAGCGACCTTATGCTTAACGCCGCCTTAAGCTTTGCCTTCACAACTCGCTCTAGATATATCAACGGCTTTTCATTAGCTAACGAAGATTCATCAATATCTACAGCAAACTGGCTAAATTCGATGGATTCACGATGCAGCAATTCTGCCCGCCTTGGGGATTGTGATGCTAAATAAATCATTTAGTTACTCGGTTGATCAAGAAGATCTAAAACTTCTGCGTCACTATCAAAATATTGAGTTTTTGCAGTATTGTTTGGCTTGATTTGCAAGGTTTTATCCAAGTTATAATCATAATTTTGTAAGTACGCATTACGTGCCGCGACATACGGATCAATTGAGCTATTCATTAATTTTTCATATAAAGATAGGTATTGAACACCCTCGTTTGCCTTATACACACCGTAAGCGTTCCAACTAACCAGCCTTGGCGCAACAGCATTATAACTTAACGGATTAAAGACGGTATCAACAAGATCGCCTGCTGAACCACCAAAGGTGTTAGGACCTAAAATTGGCACAACAAAATAAGGCGAGTAACGATAGCCCCATTTTGCCATCGTAAAACCAAAGTTTTGTACGCGACGCGGTAATCCCATATTTTTAGCCACATCAAATAAACCAAAGACACCAAAGATAGTATTGGCAACAAAGCGCGCGGTATCGCGCCATACATAATCAAAATTCCATTGCAACAAATCATTTGCAATGCGCCCAGGCTCAAGAACATTATTACAGGTATTGTCAATTCCTAACTGTACCGGATCAGGCACAACATAATCATAGCCTTTTGCCATTGGAATTAAGGCATAATCATAAGTCACTTGGTTAAATTTAAAGACAGCACGGTTATAACCTTCCCAAGGATCCCGATTCTGTTGGGTGGCACAGCCACTTAAAACGACGACTGCTAAAAGAGCAATTACTTTATATTTCATTTTTCATGTGATTTTTTCCTGTTGCTGGCAAGTATAGTGGATTTTTCAAAAAGTCGTCAGTAATTGTTTAAACAAAAGCAAACATGCTTGTTGCAAGCGCTAAATTCAGCAAATTTTGTTTTTTTAATTAACATGCTCCATGCTATACCGCTCGTGAATCATTTTGCAGTATTTAATGTCGAAGAAATTTTTGATGCTTCTGAATGATTGGATTACAGGTAATAGCTAGGACTATTAGCAAAATCCAATCATTCAAAAGTACGAGAAATTCAATGATAGAAATTCGGTAAAATGGTTTGCGGGCGGTATATACAATGGTAATAAAGCACTTTACAATAACCTGTGATTTTGATTAAAGCTGACACCAATGACACAACAACAAGATAAACCGCAAACCATCTCATCAATGACTAAATGGTTAATTACGATTACCGTTATGCTCGCAGCAATGATTGAGATTATTGATACAACCATTGTTAACGTCGCCCTACCCGACATGGCAGGATCTTTGGGTGCCAACACCGAAGAAATTTCCTGGGTCGTAACTTCTTATATCGTATCATCTGCAATTTGCATGCCACTTACTGGGTTTTTTGTGCGCACTATTGGACGACGGCGACTGCTTTTGATCAACATCATTGGATTTTTGATTTTCTCAATGCTCTGCGGTCTATCAAGTTCTCTTGGCGAGATGGTGTTTTTTAGAATTATGCAAGGAATCTTTGGCGCCTCTTTGGTCCCTCTATCTCAATATGTCTTACGCGACA
>JAQCCA010000208.1 GCA_027621155.1 Pseudomonadota bacterium
GGGACTACGGCTACTGGATTTGACTTGCTGCTTCATCCATCAAATCAATGGCTTTATCCGGCAGTTGTCTATCGGTAATATAACGATGTGATAATGTGGCTGCCGCAACAATTGCCGGATCCGTAATATCGACACCGTGATGCACTTCATAGCGCTCCTTTAATCCACGCAAAATCGCAATGGTATCTTCAACCGTTGGCTCATCAACCAATACTTTTTGGAATCTACGCTCTAGTGCTGGGTCTTTTTCAACATTCTCGCGATATTCATCTAATGTCGTTGCACCCACACATCGTAGCTCACCACGCGCCAAGGCGGGTTTTAACATATTACCAGCATCCATCGAACCTTCAGCTTTACCTGCGCCAACCATAGTGTGCAACTCATCAATAAATAAAATTACACTGCCTTCTTGCTTGGACAGCTCTTTAAGCACTGATTTTAAGCGTTCCTCAAAATCGCCACGGAATTTAGCACCTGCCAATAACGCACCCAAATCCAAAGATAAAATACGCTTATTGCGAATTCCCTCAGGCACCTCATTGTTAACAATGCGCTGCGCTAAACCTTCAACAATCGCAGTTTTACCAACCCCAGGGCGACCAATTAATACAGGGTTGTTTTTAGTGCGACGTTGCAATACTTGAATCGTGCGCCTGATCTCATCATCGCGCCCTACCACCGGATCAATTTTGCCTTGTCGCGCTCTTTCTGTTAGATCAATAGTATATTTTTTTAACGCACCTTGCATATCTTCAGCATTCTGACTCTCAACGCGTGCACCACCTCTGACTTTATCCACAGCTTGGGTTAGGTTTTCTTTTGATAAGCCCGCCGCTTTAAAGATCTTGCTGATCGCACCATCTGCAAACCCTGCGATTAAGAATAAATCACTTGAAATAAATTCATCCTGCTTTTCAGTGGCAAGCTTTTCCATCTGCTGCAGTATTTTAATCAAGTTGTTTGACGCACTGATTTGACTAGCAGCACTACTTGTAGCTAGCGCATTCAAGGCATTACTTAACTCACTATTAAGATTTGATAAATTACCTCCTGCCTGGGTGATAATAGATGCAATCATGCCACCTTCTTGATCCAACAATGCTTTTAACACATGAATAGGCTCTAGCATCGTGTGACTCTTGCTAATGGCTAAACTCTGCGCTTCAGTAAGCGCCTCTTGTAACTTATGGGTAAACTTCTCTGCTTTCATATATCCTTTATCCTCATTTCTTCAACACAATAAATTATCTAAACAATCACGAACTTGAGAAAAAACACAAAATTAATCATTAAGCCTAGATCGTTCATTTATAGCTTTTTATATTATTTATCTTTAACACTCTACTGAACATCAGCTCATGATCAACATTCCATGATTTAATGCTGATATTTTATGCTTAACAACACATAGGGCTTTAAAAATTCAATGCCTAGAAAGTGAGGATAGGAAATTTTTTTTCAAGAAATTTTTAATGCAACGCCGCTAATTTTTCAAATTGCTCGATTAACTTACTTTGCGTTGTTTGATATTCAGTAAGCTTTGCCTTTTCCTTAGCTACGACATCTTCAGGTGCATTGGCGACAAATTTTTGATTACCAAGCTTTGCCATTAAGCGCGCGATTTCCTTGTCGAGTTTGTCTTGTTCTTTTTTCAAGCGTGCTTGTTCAGCTGAGACATCTATGAGTCCCGCTAATGGAATATGTAACTCAAGTGTGTCAACAAGACTTGTTGCCGACATTGGCACATCATCACTCACAGTAATATTTTCGATTTTTGCCATTGATTGAATAAGCGCTTTGGTCACTGCAAGTTTATCTAATTCATCTGTTGAGGCATTCTTGATAAAAAGCGGAATACTCAAGCTTGGCTTAATATTCATCTCAGCACGCACAGTGCGAATGGCAACGATAACACGTTTAAGCCATTCTATCTCATGAGTTGCTTTATCATTGATCAGCGCCTCATCAAATAACGGGAAGCTACTGACCATAATGGATGTTGCATCTTCTTGAGTAAATACTTTAATCTGATTAAATATCTCTTCAGTAATAAATGGAATAATCGGATGCGCCAAGCGTAAAATCTTATCAAGCACTGTGATTAAAGTGTATTGCACAGCATGCTTGCGCGCGGCACTAATCGCTTGATCATTAAGTGTTGCTTTAGCAAGCTCAAGATACCAATCGCAATATTGATTCCAAACAAACTCATAAATCGTTTGCGCTAATAAATCAAAACGGTAATTTGCGATATGCTTATGTACTTCTGCCACGGTTTTATTGAGCTCATGCCAGATCCACTCTTCCGCTACACCCATTTCATATTGATTATATGATGGATCATAACCTTCTAAATTCATCATTACAAAACGTGAAGCGTTCCATAGTTTATTACAGAAGTTACGATAACCTTCCATACGCGAGACATCAAAACAGATATCGCGCGAAGTGGAGGCAAGTGCGGTAAAGGTAAAACGAAGCGCATCAGTACCATAAGCTTCAATGCCTTCTGGGAAGTGTTTACGCGTTTGTTTCTCAACCTTAGCTTTCATCTGTGGCTGCATCAAACCTTGTGTTCTTTTAATCACCAAGTCTTCTAAAGAAATACCATCGATCAAATCCACAGGGTCAAGTACATTGCCTTTTGATTTAGACATCTTCTGCCCTTCAGCATCACGAATAAGTCCTGTGATATAAATATCTTTAAAAGGGATCTCATCCATAAAATAAAGCCCAAACATCACCATTCGTGCCACCCAGAAAAAGATGATATCAAAACCTGTCACCAACACACTTGTTGGGTAATATTTCTTAAGCTCAGCGGTGTTATTTGGCCAGCCTAGTGTTGAAAACGGCCACAATGCTGATGAGAACCACGTATCAAAGACATCGTCATCTTGATGCAATCTAAGCTCTGACGATAAGCCATATTTACTGCGAACATCCGCTTCTGACTCACCAACATAGACACTGCCATGTTCATCGTACCAAGCAGGAATTCTATGCCCCCACCAAAGCTGACGTGAAATACACCAATCTTGCAAATCACGCATCCATGAGTAATAGGTATTTTTCCAGTTATCAGGCACAAAGCGAATATCACCATTTTCAACTGCCTCTAAGGCAGGCTTACCTAACTCACTGGCTTTAACAAACCATTGTTTAGTCAAATACGGCTCAAGGATAACACCGGTGCGATCACCGCGTGGCACTTTCAATGTATGCGGTTCAACCTTGACGAGCAAACCTTCTGCTTCCATATCAGCAACAATTTGTTTACGCGCATCAAAGCGATCTAAGCCACGATAGGCTTTTGGTGCATTATTATTAATCTTACCTTCTGCTGTTAAGATATTGATCATTGGCAATTGATGACGTTTACCGATCTCGTTATCATTAAAATCATGTGCCGGAGTGATCTTCACACAACCCGTACCAAAAGCAATATCAACATAATCATCTGCGATAACAGGAATCTCACGCTCAGTTAATGGCAATTTAATCATCTTGCCAATCAAATGCTGATAGCGCTCATCATTTGGGTTCACTGCCACAGCAACATCTCCTAACATCGTCTCAGGACGCGTGGTCGCGATCTCGATCTTACCACCATCGGCTAGAGGGTAGGAAAAGTGCCATAATGAGCCTTTTTCTTCTTCTTGCACAACCTCTAGATCAGAAACTGCTGTTAAAAGCACTGGATCCCAATTGACCAAACGCTCACCACGATAAATCAACCCATCTTCATAAAGCTTAATAAAGCACGTTTGCACCGCTTGTGATAAGCCTTCATCCATCGTAAAACGCTCACGTGACCAATCAGCAGAGGCTCCTAAACGACGCATTTGTTTAGCGATTGAACCACCTGAGTATTCTTTCCACTGCCAAATTTTTTCAATAAACTTCTCACGTCCTAGATCATGGCGCGTCAATCCTTCGGCATTTAAGTTACGCTCAACCACCATTTGTGTTGCGATACCCGCGTGATCAGTGCCTGGTTGCCATAAGGTATCATCACCCATCATGCGATGATAACGTGTCAACAAATCCATCAAGGTTTGCTGGAAACCATGCCCCATATGTAGCGTTCCTGTGACATTAGGGGGGGGTAACATAATCGTATAAGGCGCGCCATTGGTTTGCCCACATTTGAATAAACCTTTTTTCTCCCATTTGTCATAGCATTGCTGCTCTAATGCTTTGGGATCATAGTTTTTTTGCATTTCTTGTTGTTCTTTTTTCTCTTGCATTTCTTGCGTTTCTTGCATTTGCGACATTACTTAAACCCTATTATTTGTTATACCCATCACAGACCATTTTGCGATGGGTATTAATATTAAAAAATCAAAAATTTAGAGCCGCATTTTAGCACAACGCACCAAGATTGGTTCACACAATTTTGATTAAAAAGCTGAATAAAAACACACAAGTCCTTTCTTTAATATTTCTG
>JAQCCA010000209.1 GCA_027621155.1 Pseudomonadota bacterium
TTAAAGTGTAATGTGCTACATTATCGGCAATTGCTTAAGATAAGGCAAATCTTGATTGGCGTTTTTTGATACTTTAAAAGGAATTATTTCTTGGCAAGGTGAAGGGCGTCTGCTCTTGGCAGAAGCACAAACATCTGACCTAAATTTTTCATGTGTCCGGCGTAATCCTCAGCCTCGTTGCCACTGCCCCAAAATACATCACCACGAATCGCCCCACGAATGGCTCCTCCGGTATCCTGAGCAATCATTAAGCGATCGAGTTTATGCGTTTTATTGTGATTTCCCTGATAAGTTGTGCTTAGCCAAACCGGTGTGCCATATTGATAGACCTTACTATCAATAGCAATGGAATAACCTGGCGTTAATGGTACACCTTGGGCACCAATGGGATTACCATGGCTAAGCACACGAAAGAAAACAAACGAAGGGTCATAATTTAATACTTTATCAGCATCTTTGGGGTGATTATATAACCATTTCTTGATCGATTGCATTGTAATATCCTCACGAGGCATAAGCTTATTTTCAAGTAAATAGCGACCAATTGGGCGGTAAGGCTGACCATTTTGGCTATCATAACCAACAAGAATGCTATCGCCATTAGTCAGTTCAATGCGACCAGATCCTTGAATCTGCAAAAAGGTGCGCTCAACGCGAGAGCTCACCCACGCAATTACGTCTTTGCGCGTGAAAAAATTATTTTTGGCAATTTCTTCACGCGTGTAATAAGGTGTGAATTTACCATTAACCATACGTCCGTATTGTGTGCCTGAAGCTGTTTTTTTCTGGATTAAATCAGCAGGGGTTTTATAAATAGGAACAGGAAATTCAGCGGTACGATATAAACTGCCTGCGATAGCTGGTGCGTAGTAACCCGTGAAAAGACCTTGTGATTCATCATTATAACGCACCTGAAATGGCGAGAAGTTTTGCTCAATCATCTCACGCGCACGCCGATCGGTATGCGCTGATACGGCTAATATATTCTGGCAGCTACTTTGCCATGCTTTGTTGTAATTATTATTTTTGACAATGGCTTTGCACGAAATCTGTAGTGCTTGATAGGCTTGCATTTGATCGCCACAATCCCAGTCCGGTAAGGCTTGATAAGCAACTGGTTCAAAGCTAATACTTGTATTTGCCGATAAACACAAAGGCAATAATGAGATCAATGTGCTTAAGCAAAGCAAGTATTTTTTCCGCATAGAAATTATTTAAATTTAGTATTCATATTTTAAGATGCTGCCATTGTCGCGATCTGCTGCCAGATGTCAAGTGTGTTTTTTATGATCACGTTGATTTATTTTTGCTTTTGTTTTTTACGCTTGCTCTCCATCTTAAAGGCAATATATGCCCCCACAACAACACAGGTTGAAATGATAGCAATCATCAATGTGGCTAATGCGTTAATCTCAGGTGTGGGACCGTTTTTAACTGTCGAATAAATGTACATTGGCAAAGTGGGGTCGCTGCTGCCAGCGACAAATTCAGTAATGACCAAATCATCAATTGATAGCGTAAACGCCAATAAAAATGAAGCAATCAATGAGGGAATAATCTGTGGCAAGGTAATCTGAAAGAAAATCTTAGCAGGCTTAGCACCGAGATCCATTGCCGCTTCCTCAATAGATCGATCAGCACTGGCAATACGCGCTTGCATGACAATCGTCACATAGGCAGTACAAAAGGTAATATGCGCGATAATAATCGTCATCATTCCGCGACCATGTGGCCAACCGATGAGATTCTGTAATGAGGTAAACATCAACAACAGTGAGACCCCAAGCACAATATCTGGAAGCACCAGAGGTGTGATGACCATGCCATAAAGGAAGTTTTTACTTCGGAAGTAGTTAAAGCGCGTCATGATATAGGCCACCATGGTGCCAAGTACTGTCGCACATAATGAGGCAATAAGCGCGACTTGTAAGCTGATTAAAGCAGCACTAATAATATCGCCATCTTGAAAGAGTTCTTTATACCAATCTAAGGTAAATCCACCCCATAAGTTAATGATTTGTGAATTACTAAATGAAAAAAGGATAAGAATCACTAAAGGGATGTATAGAAATATTAAGCCTAGAATGAGCATTACTTTACTGTAAGAGAAAAAAGAAGAAATACGCATTATAAACTCCCAGAAGCTTTTGCTTGGCGTTGTTGGATTTTTTGCATCCAAATCACAGGGATAACCAGAATAATCAATAAGATAACAGACATCGCTGCTGACATTCCCCAGTTATTGGCAGTAAAGAATTGCTCCCAGATAACACTACCGATCATGACACTATTTAATCCACCCATGATTTGTGGTACAACGACTTCGCCAACCGCAGGGATAAACACCAATAGGCTTCCAGCGATAAGCCCGGGCATTGAGAGTGGCAAAGTCACTTTAAAAAATGTCTTGACTGGTGTGGCGCCTAAATCAGCTGCAGCATCATTTAAAATAGGATCCAATTTAATTAATGTGGCATACAGTGGTAATACCAAGAAGGGCAGATAGCAATAAACCATCCCTAAATACATTGAGAAGTTATTGTATAGTAGTGCCATGCTTGGTAAGCCTAATTTCATCAAAAAGACATTGAGTTGATGATTGCCAAGAAGTGTCACCCACGCGTAAGTTCGTAATAAAAATGATGTCCAGTAAGGGATAATAATCATGATCAGAAAAATCAGCTGAACATTTTTGCGTTTAATACGCGATAATGCCAGTGCCATTGGATAGCCGATGAGAATACAAAGAATCGTTGTAAAAAAAGCGACACTCACTGAGTCAAACAGAGCAATAAACACCAAATTAGAACTTAAAGTTTGCATATAGTTGCTTAGATGTAAAATAATATGCAAGGTATGATCAGTGTATTGCAAAATGGCAGTGAAAGGTGGTGTGCCATTGTCAGGTAGCGTGAAGCTTATTGTTAAAACAAACAAAAAAGGAATAAGCAAAAATACCATAAACCATAACATTGGTACCAAAATAACAAAGCGATTTTGCCACTTATGCACAAAATGAGGATCAAGGTTATGAAGCCATTTCATGAGTACAGCACCATAATGTTTTCAGGCTCCCATGTCAGGTAAACTGTATCTTCCCATGTTGGGTGATCAGCATTACGCTCAACGTTAAAGTCTGTTGCTGTGATACGTTTGCCGCTTGCACTTTCAACGTGATAAGTTGATAAACCGCCCATATAGGCGATATCTTTAACTTTACCAACGATCGTGTTGACTGGTTGACTTGGGTTGTAATCTTCAGGTGGCGTTTTCGAGATAGATATTTTCTCAGGTCGGAGTCCAACCCAGATTTGTTGAGCTTCAACACCATCAATGCGGCGATCAAGTTTAAACGAACACTTGGTTTCATCGGCATCAATAACACTTGAGTCATCATTGATCTCACTAATGGCACCCTCAAAAATCGCACTTTTACCAATAAAGTTAGCAACAAAGCGCGTTTTAGGGAACTCATAAACCTCTTGAGGAGGGCTTACTTGCTCAAGCCAGCCTTCGGACATAATGCCAATACGTGATGCCATCGTCATCGCCTCTTCTTGATCATGTGTCACCATGATAAAGGTACTACCAGTTTGTTCTTGAATATCTACCAGTTCAAACTTCATTTGATCACGTAAGTTTTTATCCAATGCTGATAATGGCTCATCTAATAAAATAAGCTTAGGTCGCTTGGCTAAGCAACGTGCTAGTGCTGCGCGTTGACGCTGACCACCAGATAATTGATGGGGTTTACGTTTGGCTAAATGCTCCATCTTAATAATCTTAAGTGCCGATGCCGTGCGCTTAATAATCTCATCTTTTGGCAGTTTATCTTGCTTTAAACCAAACATAATGTTTTGCTCAATCGTCATATGTGGAAAAAGTGCATAAGATTGAAACATCATATTAATCGGGCGATTATATGGTGGGATATTGGTCATATCCACACCATCAATGAGTATCTTGCCATCAGTTGGCTGTTCAAATCCCGCCAAAAGTCTAAGCAAAGTACTCTTACCACTGCCTGAGCTACCAAGCAGGGCGAAAAACTCTTTTGGATAAATATCTAAAGAAATGCCATCAACGGCAGTATGACCATCATCAAAGCGTTTGACTAAATTACGAATGCTAATGAGTGGTTTCTTATTATTAGTTGTTCTCTCCATTGGGCATAAATCCCCCATCTGTTAGTCGTGTTAAAAAATTAGGCTATAGGATAAAGGGGTTTTTATAAAATGGAAAGCAAAAATATATAGTAGCGGCGTATTGGATACGCCCTATTAATAAAAAGTGTGATGCGTATTGCATACGCCTTATTGATAACAATAAATAAAAAGTAGGGGCGTATTGAATACGCCCAATGAGAAATTATTCGTAACTGCCCAGCAGCTTGTTAATTGAACTGTGGGATTTTGCCATTAAAGACACCTGCAATGGTAT
>JAQCCA010000210.1 GCA_027621155.1 Pseudomonadota bacterium
ATTTTGCACATACACCAATGATAAAGATGGCAAAGTAACCGTTGATGTTTCAAATAATGAGAAGAAGTTTGCGGTTGTTGGTACTAAAGGTGAAGGCGAGCTACCTTACACACTTATCATTAACAAGACTGCGGTAAATTATGGTAAGAATAAATTAGTTGTTGATGCCAATGATTTACCATCTGGCTGCAAAACTAAAGAAGCAGTTTCCATGACATTTAAAGGCGATGATATTCGTAATGCAAAAGCTGGGACATATAATGCCTCTTTGAATTTAAGTGTTGCGTAACAACACATATTCAATTAATTTTTTCAGTACATAAGTAAAAGCATAAGGGATATCTTTTTTAAGAGTCCCTTTTGTTATTTATAAACATATTAAACCAGTAAAGAGGAATAAAGCCATGAAATTAACGCGCGTATTCGCGGGTCTTTTTTTATTGATAATAACCATATCTTCAGTCTTTGCGGGTGCTGTACTTGATGTTGTTAAACCTGATATTGTCATTAGCCAAAAAGTTAAGCGTGATTATATCCCTCTAACCAACATAGGCAATGAAAGTGGTACTTTTATTGTACAAGTCAAAAACATCACTGACCCTAAACATATCGTCACTTATAGCAATAGTGAGCTTAAAAATTTGCCTGTCATTATTACTCCTATATTGATTCGTAATTTAGGCGCTGGTAATAACAAGCGTATTTCGGTGCGTGCAAAGGGTAAAATCACTGAACCCATGAAGCTACAGTTAGTGATTAGCGAATATAAAAAATCAACTGATGATAAGACTGAAGTTGCCGAAGATGCAGCAGGTATTGATGTTCAAGGCTCTATCCATTATATTGCCAACATTGCAATCAGCTAATAATTAAGACTACGTGCGGGGGTTTAGATGACAACTCTAGGCAAACACCTTGCTTTTGTTTTTGTTTTTGTTTCTCTTATCACTGACTTTACTCCCGTAACACTAACGGATTATCAGTTCAAGAATAACTCCAAATACTATGAGCGCCCAACTGAAAAAGAACAAGAAAACCCACGTTTCGTCATTGGCAATATGACACTCAATGAAAAAATAGTTATTAGTGCAGATATGATCACCAAAGGTCGTGACCAAATTATCTCTTTAGGCACTTTCTGCGCTTATCACAAAGGCAATAAACGTTTTCCTTTGGGCATTACGACCAATGAAGGTGGCTTCATTGCTAAAGGGCTAAATAACCAAGGCAATCTCCCCTATCAGATTTTAATTAACAAAATTGAGATACCTTACAATCAAATTCAAAGCATTCAAACAAATAACCGTAGCTTTGATGAATGCCAACTCTATGAAACTATTGCTATTAAATTCTCTAAATATACAATTCAAAACGCAAAAGCTGGGCGTTATCAGCTGTCTTTAATTCTGCAAAGCAGATAAACCATGACTATTTGTCAGCACCATTACAGAGTGAAGAAAATAAAGCGCCTTTCCATATATCTAGGTTTGTTATTAAGCCACTGCTTATTTATTGGGGTTATCCCAAAAATGGCTGCCGCATCCGATTTGCCACCAGGCTTTGAGAATTTTATTGAGGATGATGAGACAAGTCTTGTAACCATTGTGTTTGGTAAGGAAAAATTAGTAGAAACAACCGCTACGTTTAATGATGATGAAATCACCTTTAATGAACCGGATCTTATTTTACAAAAACTTAAACCCTATATTGCAAAAACTGCCCAGCATTTGTTACTAGAAGAACTATCTGCACCACAAAAAACCAATGCCGAACGTAATTGCAGCAATGGTGCTAATTGCGGCTTTATTCGCCCACAAACATTGGGCGTTATTTTTGATCGCAATAATTATCGCACGCAACTTTTTATTAATCCCAAGTACCTTCTAGCACAAGATGCTGTTCCTGCTAAATTTCTACAAGACTCAACGGCAGGATTGGGGACACTTAATTTATTTCAACTTGGTGTCTCAGGTAATAATGATCAAAACCACTCGATGGCTTTAAATCATAATGGTTATTTAGGTTATGGTAACTGGCATTTGGATTACAAGGATAATTTCACCTATTCCGTCACGCCAGGACAGCCACCCATTAAGCAATTTCAGTTTCGTGATTTTGATCTAAATTGGCGCCATATGCAATATCATCTATCGCTTGGCTTGCAAGATACCGTCGGCACGATGATCATTCCAAGCTTACAAATTGTCGGCGCTAGCGTGCAAACCAATCTTGAGCTTTTGACTAACTTAAATGAGCAAATTGCCACACCGTTTGAAGTTAATATCATCGTGCCTAGTTATGTTGATGTTTATCGTGGTAACACCTTAATCGACACCCAATACTTCCCACCAGGAAATCATTTTCTTGATACACGCAGCTTTCCATCAGGCGCTTATATGCTGCGCCTTGAGACACGCACATTGACCAATCAAACTTCCAACAAACAAGTTTATTTTATTAAGACCAATGCCCTGCCACTTTTGACTTTACCTAATTACTATATTAGCTATGGACGTTTGGCTGAGCTAATTTCTGGAACCATTTTCCCTACATTAACCGATCTTAATGTCCTGACTTTTGAAGCTAAACAGCGCTTAAGCAAGTCTTTTGGTATTGGTGAGCACGTAACAGTATTTAACCAACAAGAAGCCATTGGCGAATTTATGCTAATGATGGAGTTATCACATTTAAGCTTTTATAACTCATTTTCTGTGAGTAATTTTGGTGATTTAGGTCTTGCTTTCTCTATTGCTGGCAACGTATCAGGCGTGACATTAAATACTTTCTTTCGACAAATCTGGGTTAAAGAAAACAAAAGCAGCTACATTAATCAGTATTTTGAAGACACTCAAACAAGTAACACAAATATTGGCACATCATTGTCCTTTAATTGGCATGATATTAACTTCACAACTTCAATAAGCTATGCCTATGTCGACAATAACTTTCAGCATGACATTGGCTTTGGCATTGCTAGAACTTTTAGCTTTGGTGATAACAATGACTTAACACTTTCGTTATCTTTAGATCACTCAGAAAGCAACAAAAGCGCCTTCTTACAGCTGACATGGAGCTTTGGCACACAAAATGGCTGGTATATGACAACAGGTCTTGAAGGTCAAGTAAGTCAACAAAGTGAAAAAGAAGTACAAAGAGAGGAAAACATTAAACTCAATATCGGTAAAGAGTTTACAGGTAGTGACTATCAAAATGATGTAGGGGTGAGCACCGAAGTCAATCATAACACGCAATACTACTCACAATATGCCAGCACGAGTAATCGTTATTTTAATTCATTACAGCAGCTTAATTTGGCACAATCAAAACATGATAAATCTGTCATTAGCTACAACATCCAGACATCAAGCTCACTTGCCTACACGCCAATGACCAACTGGGGAATCAGTGGTTCAGACAATCGCAGCGGTGTGCTTGTTTATGTTAATGTAGATATTCCTAGCAAATATACCATCTATGTTGATGGCAAAGAAAGTGCCGTAATCGACAATAATGAAAGTTACTTCGTACCGATGTCGGTATATAAAGAGCATAACGTACAAGTTCAAGCACATGAAGTCACATTAAGCGTTCCTAACAATGATCGCGATATTATCCTTTATCCAGGTAATGTCGAAACCATTGCACTGAGTGCCAAACCGGCGGTTTTGATTATGGGCAACTTTGTTAATGTACAAGGGGAAATACTTAGTTATGCCAAAATAACTGGCGGATTAGAGCCCAGTGAAACCGATGCCGATGGTTTTGCGCAAATCGATGTCATACTAGGGAATAAGCTTACCCTTGAGACTCAAGATGGACAAACATGTACAGTCAACTCCAATGATTTGAGAGCTGAAGATGGCATTGCCTTCCAAGATGAAATTATCTGTGAATAATCAACTATTTCTTATGCTTAAGCGCATCTCTTAATTGATCAAAGCTAATCATTGACTCATGATCGGTTTCTTTTCTGGCAATGAGCTCATTACCTTTATAGCCATAACCATAAAAGACTTCATAACTTACCGATAACCCAAGTTTCTCCAAACGCTCACAAAAACTTTGCCAACGCGCTTTACCTGTCAAGGTTTTACGCATTTTAGTATCAGCTAAAGGCTCATTCAATGCGCGAATATCAGAGACTAAGGTGTCGATTGTTTCATATTGAAGCTTTAACGTTTCAGCATCCATTACCACACTTTGATATTGTTCTTTTTTTAATACATCACCAATATCATGCATATCTAACATTTGATTGATATGCACCATACCATCAATGAGCTGCCAAGCTTTTTTGATCTCTTGTAAGCTACTACTGCCAAAACTTGTAAAAACTAAAACACCTTGCGGCTTTAACTGTTCATACCAATGCCGTAATTGGGTATTAATATTTGCTACCTGCTGAATTTTACACTGTGAAATAATTACAT
>JAQCCA010000211.1 GCA_027621155.1 Pseudomonadota bacterium
ATTAAAAGCGCAAAAAGTTTTAGCCTTACCAACGGAATCTGTGTATGGCTTAAGCACCATCCTTGAGTCAGATGCAGTGGCAAAAATTGTGGCGTTGAAAAAACGCAGTGCAAACAAAGGATTTATTGTGCTTTCAAATAATATTGAACATTTGCTACGCGTTATTGATGTAACCCAATTCACCGATGATCATCTTGCGAAGCTACAAACACATTATGATAGGGCGACAACTTGGGTGGCGCCTGTTAAGCCAGAGTTTCGCTGGTTGACAGGTCCTTTTGAAAGCATTGCCGTGCGCTTGACCACACACCCTTTATTAAGTGAATTAACCAATATGCTTGATCAAGCCATTGTTTCAACCAGTGCCAATATCTCCAATATGCCTCCAGCAACATCGGCGCGTGAGGTGTATGATTATTTCGGTGAAAGGGTCGATTATATCTATCCGCAAGGTGACTTTGTCGCAACCAAGCCATCGAGATTAATTGATTTATTAACAGGAAGGATATTACGGGAATAAATAACCCAATATCATATGTGAGGCGCAAGTTTTGCCTCTCCCCTTGAGGGAGAGGTCGGGCAGCTTGTGCTGCACGGGTGAGGGGGTACTTATGTGATCAATAAAAAATCCTTAATATTAAAGGGAGCAACCTTCTGCTAGATTAGATGTATTCACAATACATCTGGATTAGCTAGAATGAAAAAACATCTCAAAAAACATAAAGCTTTTTATGTTGCGGTAACGATTGTCGTTGCCTATTTTGTGATTCATTACTTGATTGTGTTTATCTTAATGGAGCATACCATTGCGCATAATGTCGATGTGAAAGCACAGTGGTTGCAAAAGTATGCTGAGATTAAACTTCAGCAATAAAAGCTTTGTCGCTGCCAACGCCATAGGCTAAACTAACTTTCACGCATGATGAGTAACTTTTTATTCAAAGAAAATAGTATATGCCAATGAAACTAACGTGGAGGCAGCGTTTAAGCTGCTTAATAAAAGGTAAGCTTGAAAATATCGAAGCTAAACCTGTTATCGATGATCAGCAGAAAATAGGATGCGCTGATGAAGATGCAGAAAGCACAGAATCTGCTAAACAGCTATTATCTATTTTGCAAAAAAAAGGGCGCTTATTAGACTTTCTTGCGCAAAACCTTGATCACTATGATAATGAGCAAGTGGCAACGGTGGCACGCGTTGTTCATGATCGGTGCAAAAAAGCACTTGAATCTTATTGTACGCTAGCGCCGGTTTATCACGATCAGGAAAATCACGAGGTTATACTTGAAGCAAATTATGATAGGTATAGTGTTGAGCTCACAGGGAATGTTGTGCATAGTACGCGCTTTAAGGGTAAGTTAATCCATCAAGGTTGGAAAGTGGAGAAAATGCATTTACCCAAAGTAGCTAAAGAAGCAAATCTAGATATATTACAGCCAGCAGAAGTGGAGGTGTTATAGATGTCGCATCATGCAAAATATTTAATTGGAATTGATTTAGGTACAACAAATTGTGCAGTTACCTATAAGAAAATAGCAGATGATGCCGTGATTAGTACGTTAGCTATTCCACAGTTTATGGCGAAGAATCAATATGAATCCAAAACTTTAATGCCGTCATTTTTATACTTACCTAGCGCGTTGGAATTAAGTCTAGATGATATTGCTTTGCCGTGGCAAAGTGAGACCACGATTTTGGTCGGGGAATACGCTAAAACAAAAGCGCAAACGACGCCAAACAGGGTGATATCAAGTGTAAAGAGTTGGTTATGTCAAGCCACGATTGATAAGCGCAAAGCGTTATTACCATATCAGGCGGCTGAGGGTATTGAGCGTATATCACCACTTGAGGCATATACTCATTACTTTGAGCATATTAAAAGGACATGGAACAGCACCTTTCCGGATGCGCCATTGTTTCAACAAAAGATTATTATTACTATTCCTGCATCGTTTGAGCCTGCAGCGCGAGATTTGACAGCTGAAGCGGCACGCTTATGTGACTTTGAAGAGGTTACCCTATTAGAAGAACCACAAGCGTCATTATATGGTTGGATTCATGATCATGAAAAATGGCGTGACCAGCTAACGGCTGAGGATGTGATTTTGGTTATAGATGTTGGCGGAGGCACGACGGATTTTTCATTGATAAAGGTCGAAGATGAAGAGGGGACTCTTGCATTAAGGCGTATCGCTGTTGGTGATCATATCTTAATTGGCGGCGATAATATTGACCTAATGTTAGCACATACAGTGCAGCAGCGATTGTTAGATGGCGGTCAACGCCTAGAGTCATGGCAGATGCAAGCATTGGTGCATAGCTGCAGAAATGCTAAAGAGAAACTATTAAGTGATCAGAATTTAAATGAAATTGCTGTTTCCATTCCTGGACGTTCATCGAATATCTTTGCTAATGCGGTATCAGAAATCTTGACGAAAAAAGATGTTGAAAAAATCATGCTACAAGGCTTTTTCCCTGAGGTTGCTATTGAGGATCATCCACATAATGCGCCACGCACGGGGTTGAGTCGTTTCGCTTTAAGCTACACTCAAGAAGCTGCGATTACCAAGCATCTGGCTTGCTTTTTAAGCAAGCAGGCAACAGGGGATAAGAAGTTTATAACGCCGACTGCGGTATTGTTTAATGGTGGCGTATTCAAACCAAATGTTTTGCGTCGTCAGTTAATGAATATCATTAATAAATGGCTTACTAGAGATGGTCACCCTGAAGCACACGAACTTGAGCATGCTGCATATGATACCTCAGTCGCTATTGGTGCTAGTGTATTTGCTGATGCTTTACAAGGTAATGGTATTCGCATTAAAGGGGGTGCATCACATTCATTTTATATTGGCATTGAGTCACCTATGCCTGCAATACCAGGTTTCCAACCGCAAATCGAAGCGCTTTGTATTGCGGTGCAAGGTATGGAGGCGGAAGAGGAGCTGGTGTATGAAGCTGAGACTTTCTCACTGGTTGTTGGTGAGCCGGTTGAGTTTAGGTTCTTTGCTGCAAACCATCGTGCTGATGACTGTTTGGGTGATATCTTTACCGATTGGGAACAAGCGGGATTGATTGAGTTGTCACCACTTCGTTTGACCTTGTCCGCAGATAATTACAGCAATGGGACCTCAGTCCCTGTACATATCAGTGCGATGCATACTGAGATTGGCACATTAGAGCTCACTGCCAAAGCTTTGGAAAATAATGATCAATGGAAGATTGCATTTGAAACGATTCGATAATTTCTATTTTAAGGCTTTTAAAAATAGATAAAGTAGCTTAAGATGCCGACTCTTATGGTTTGGATGTAATAAAAACTCCCTATGAAATATCAAAAAATAACCTTGGGTCTGGCAGGTTTAACTTCGATTTTTGCCGCAGGCATAAACTATGCGAATGATGCTGACGCTATTGAAGATGCTAATAATCAAACAACGACAGTTGTAAGTAATATGCAAAGCGATAGCAATTCTGGAAAAACAGCAGCAACCCACGCTATTACATCTACTGATGATAAGGCAGACAAAGCTGATAAAACAGAAACTCAATCAAAGGCTAAAAAGTCAGATGGTAGTGATCAGACAATCTATAACCAATATTACAATTTCCTGCAATTTAATCTAATGCGTAGTGAGAATTCACGCTTACCATATCACGCCGCTGATACGACCTATCTTGAGATGGAGTTTGGTGGTCGCTCTGGTTTTGTTGATTTGTATGGTTATTTAGATGTATTTGATATTTTTAATCAACGCTCAGATGATCGTCATGATGGCGATAATATGTTCTTTAAGATCCAACCAAGATTTTCAATCAATGATATCTTGCACAAGGATCTAAGCATTGGTCCCATTAAAGAGTGGTATGTCTCAACCCTTGCAGAAGTCGGTGATAAACAGCTTTTTAATGTTTATATCGGACCGGGTGTTGATGTTGAAGTGCCATGGCTTGGTAAAGTTGGTGTTAACCTGTATGCGCGTTATGTGCGTGAAAACTATGGTGCACCAAATGAAAATACGTGGGATGGTTATAAGTTAGCAACTAACTGGTTTAAGCCATTTTATACTTTTGGCAATGGTTCATTCTTATCGTATCAAGGCTATTTTGATTACACTTTTGGAATGAATAAATATGACTCAACGCGCTCAAGCTACTCGATAGAGTGGTTTAATGGTCTATATTGGCACAGCAAGCGATTTGCTGTGGGTTATGGCTTGAAATATTTCGGTAATATGACGGGTATCAAAGATGGCAGCCCAATAAATGGTGGTGGCGTGCAAAATACTACCGGTTGGG
>JAQCCA010000212.1 GCA_027621155.1 Pseudomonadota bacterium
TAATGCATAAACAAACTCATTCACTGCATTAATACTTGCATTACTGCCCATTCTTGCAATGTCAAAATTGCCCTTATTTACCTCATCAATATAGACTTTCCATTCATCATTATGCAACTTGACATCAATACTATCTGTAAATGCCTGCTGCCACATTTGCATCACAGAGAGCGCTATTTGCTTATTATATTCGCTGGTGTTATAACTTAACTCAAAGCGCAATGGATGTTGTGCGTTAAATCCTGCCGCTATCAATAGTTTTTTAGCTTCAATGATTCGTTTTTCCATCGACCAATTAACCCACGCATAAGATGGAAGCGTCTTATACAGATCTTTAAAAGCGCCATGCTGTATACTATCTGGGATGACACCATAAGCAGGTATTCTGCCCATGCCAACTAACTTATCTGTAATCAGATGGCGATCAATAACCATATTTAATGCTTTACGCACACGAATATCTTGAAATTTTGGCTTTTCCATGTTGATCCAGTAATAAACAACAGCCAAATAAGGTACATTATAAACTTGATCTGTAAACTCTGATTTTAACTTTGATAGTTTGACACCTGACGGTGTGTCTGTGAAGTCAACGGAACCTGATAAATAATGATTGTAACCATCTAAAGAATTTGTTGGTAAAAATTTAATAAAAGGGATCCTAACATTTAAGGCATCCCAATAGTAAGGGTTTTTCTTTTCCAATAAATAGCCATTCACCACCCACTTTTCAAGCATATATGCACCATTACCAACAATATGCTCAGGTTGAGTCCATTGATTACCCCATTGTTTAATGGCTGGCTGATATAACGGAAACATGATAGGCACAGCAAGGCTTTGTAAGAAAGTTGGTGATGGAGCCTCTAGTGTAATCTGTGATATATCTTTTGAAAGTGCTTTAACCGCTAAGTCCGTTGTTGGTAGCTGACCAGCAATAACCTTCTGAGCATTTTTAATTGGTAGAAAGAATACATTCTGCGGAGAAGCTTGCGCTGGATCAGCATTTCTTCTAAACGCATAAACAAAATCTTCTGCCGTCACCGGTTCCCCGTTTGACCATTTTGCATCTTTACGCAGATGAAAGGTATATACAAGTCCATCACTGGAAATATCCCATGATTGCGCTACACCTGGCACAACTTGGTTACTTTGATTCAAATTAACTAATCCTTCAAATAAATCCGCAATGACTCGATAAGAAACATCATCTGCACCTATTGAACTACCTGGATCAAGGGTTGGAATGCTTGTATCATTTGAAATTACCATGGTATTTTCTACTGTTGGGTGTATAGACCTATCCTCTTTTGCTACTGTTTTATGATCAGCACCTTTATTCGTGCACCCTGCCATTAAAACAATTAGAGCCACTATAAAATACTTTTTCCCCATTGAAATAATCTCCCTATAAGAATTATATTATTCAGATAAATAAAAATGAACACCAAAAAACAGGGCGTACGCAATACGCCCCTACAGAGATACACTTAGCTTTCTGTATTTTCTTTAAAATATAACCATTTTGATTGAATCATATTCATATGATCATTCTGCGCAGTAAAGCCAGCAATACGTTTGCTCATTAAATGATTATACGAGTAGTTGTAAAGTGGCAGAATAATATAATCATTCATTGCTGCTTTTATCGCTTTGGTCATATAAGGGATCTCAGCCTGCTCATCTTTTTGACTAACTGCCTTTCTGAAGTTTTCCGTTACTTCCTGATTACACGATTGACCATAGTTATTACCGCTGCCACAGGTAATCAATTCAACCCAGTCACTGGCATCATTATAATCAGCCTTCCAATCCAAAAGACCTATATCAAATTGGTGATTATCCATAGTTTTCAAAAAGACTTTCCATTCTTCATTTTCTAGAGACACCTTAATTAGATCACCAAATGCCTTTTGCCACATATCAACCACTGCAAGTACAAGCTGCTTTTTCCATGGTGATGTATCGTATGTTACCGTAAATGTTAATGGGTGCTCAGCTGAATAGCCGCCCTTTTGTAACAGTGCTTTTGCATCTTGCTGACGTGCTTGCATATCTTGGCTTACCCAGCTATAAGTTGGCATAGTTTTATAAATATCTTTATACAAGCCACCTTGGACCCCATCAGGCAATACACTATACGATGGCGTTTCACCTTTTTTCGTGACACTCTCAACCAGAGCCTTACGATCAACAACAATGGTTAACGCTTTACGTACATCGACCTTAGCAAAATCAGGATTCTTAAAGTTAAACCAAAAATACTCATTACCAAGCATCGTATTATGCTGTAACTGATCACCATATTTATTAGTGTAAAACTCAATATTCTGACCATTAGGCACATCCCAAGTCATATCTAAATTACCGGATTGGAATTGTGCATATTCGGTTGATAAATCAACGATTGGTAAATACTTGACTGTCTCAATAGCAACATCTTTTTTATCCCAATAATATGGGTTTTTGACAGCAAGCAAATGTCCATTTGGAATCCATTCTTTAAGCATATAGGCACCATTGGTGACCATTTTGCCTGGTTGTGCCCAACCTTGACCATATTGCTTGATTTCTGCTTCATGCAATGGATAGCTTGATGTTAATAGCATTAACTGCAAGAAATAAGGCTGTGGATGTGACAAACTGATTTGCAGGGTATAGTCATCTAAAGCTTTCACGCCCAAAGTTGTGAAGTCTTTTGACTTACCATTGATAATATCCGGCGCACCAACGATTGCCTCAAACATCGTATTAAAGACATTAGGTACTTCTGGATTTAAGTTTCGTCTAAACGCATAGACAAAATTCTCAGCAGTCACTGGATCACCATTTGACCACTTAGCATCGTGACGCAAATGAAATGTGTAAGTTTTGCCATCTGCTGAGATATCCCAAGACTTAGCTACACCAGGGATAATTTCATCCTTTTGGTTAAGCATCACCAAACCTTCATATAAGTCATTCACAACACGCATTGAACTGACATCAGATAAAACCCCTGGATCAAGTGTTGGCACTGCAGCACCGACACCAACCGTTAAGATCTGGTCTTTTTGTGGCGTTTGTTGTGCTGTCTGCGTCTGTGCTTGCCCATCATCCCCTTTTGCAGCATGTGATTTTGAGCATGCGCTCATCGCCACAGCCATAGCACCTAGGGACATGCATAGCAGTAGTTTTTTGATTTTCATATTTTCCTCCCTCATGATTGGTTGTTGTTTAGCTTATAAAAACCTCTTTATTCATGCTTCCTGTTTTACCTATTTTATTTATTTCACTTATCGTTAATAAGTTAATCGCTTTTTACTTTTTAAAATACATCCACTTTGAATATACATGATCCATATGGTTCTTTTGTGGATCATAACCACCAATATATGGCTTCACTAAGCGAAAATACGTGTAGTTGTATATTGGCAAAGAGTAATAGCCCGCCATTGCAATCTCAATCGCCTTTTCCATATGCGAATCAAATTGCGCTTGTGTTGGTGCATACATACCCAGCTGATATTCTTTGTCTAATGCTTTATTACAGAATCCAGCATTATTATTCGGGCTATTGCATAAAAACATATCCACAAAATTACTCGCCGCATTAAAATCAGCAATCCATGAAAAGCGTCCAATTTGGTAGTTTTGTTGTTGCAAAGTTTGCAGGTAAACCTTCCATTCTTCATTTTGAACTTTAACATTAATCATGCCGCCAAACGCATGCTTCCACATTTGAGTAATCGCTTCGGCAATTTTCTGATGCATCGGTAAGGTATTATAACTAATGACAAGATCAAGTGGATGCATGTCAGAATAACCCGCTTTCTCTAATAGGCCTTTAGCGATTTGCGCACGTTCTGCCATCGGTTTATTGACCCAACTATAGCTTGGAACGTCTTTATAAATATTATCATAAATACCACCTTGGATCCCTTGCGGCACAATGCTGTACAAAGGCGTTTGCCCCATTTTTAAAATAGCATCAATAATTGCCTTGCGATTGACGGTCATCGTTAGTGCTTTACGCACTTCCAATTTATCAACGCCTGCGGCATTGGTGTTAAACCAGTAGTAATATGCACCTAATTGTGTGACATCAACAAATTGCAAGCCAAACTGCTGGCGATATTGCTCTGCACTTAAACCTTCAGGCAACGTCCAAGTAATATCCATTTGTCCGGCTTTATAGCGATTAAGCTCATCCGTTGGGCTACTGATGGGCAAATAGCGCACTTTATCGATTTTAACATTTGCTGCATCCCAATAGTT
>JAQCCA010000213.1 GCA_027621155.1 Pseudomonadota bacterium
TGATTCACCTTGTGAAACCTTATGTAGTAGGTTATGAGATTCAAAACAACCATTTAGATCATTTATATGACAAATGGTTATCATTTAAATATCAGGCATAAACCTATAAAAGACTATGATGCTATTGTGTTAGTTAGTTAAAATACATACGATAGTCTTCTAGGAATTACATGCTTGTTTATTGGCAAGATGTTTTAAAACGACAAGGGAGAGATAATGTTTGGTTATATTATTCGACGTCTAGGTGGCGCCATCCCCACATTGTTTGTGGTGGTGCTTATTAGTTTTTTGATGGTGCATATGACGCCAGGTGATCCATTTGCAACAGAGCGTGCTTTGCCACCTGAGGTCTTGAAGCAGTTGCATCATCAATATCATTTAGATTTGCCTTTGTGGAAGCAGTTTTTTTACTATATCAATGATTTGCTGCATGGTAATTTGGGTTACTCCTATAAATACCAAGGACAATCTATTAATCAGTTGGTTTTCCCTGATGGCGGGCAAGGTGGTTTCTGGGTGTCGGTGCAGTTGGGTATATTTAGTATTATTTTGGCAAGTATTTTTGGTATTATCTTTGGCATATTCTCAGCTTTAACGCGTAATACAAAGCTCGGCTTTGTCGATCATATTATCGGTGTGATTGCGATGCTGTTTATCTCAACACCAATTGTGGTGACAGCACCCTTAGCGGTACTTATTTTCGCGGTGATTTTAGGCTTATTCCCAGCAGGTGGCTGGGGTAGTTGGAATGATTTGATTTTGCCGGTTATTGTCTTAGCAATCCCTTATATTGCGATTATCACGCAAATCACAAGAAGTAGCTTGATTGAGATCTTAAGCTCGCCATTTATTCGTACGGCAAAAGCTAAAGGGCTTTCAATGCCGCGCATTGTGTGGAAGCATGCTTTAAAGCCGTCATTAATGCCTGTGGTGTCATTCTTAGGTCCGTCAGTTGCAGGGATCTTAACAGGATCAGTGGTCGTTGAAACCGTATTTACCATTCCTGGTATTGGTGTGCAAGTGGTGCAAGGGGCAACAAACCGCGATTATAATTTAGTCTTAGCATTAACGATTATCTATAGCTTATTAGTGATCTTATTTAACTTGGTCGTTGATATTTTTTATGCCTTTTTAGATCCAAAAATTCGTTATTAGAGAGAGCTGAAAAATGGCAAAGAGTTTTACAATTGAACAAAAAAAGAAGAACGCAAATTTTCTAGAAGAAGTTGCAAACACCTCGCATGAGCAGGCTTTTAAAGGGCGTAGTCTTTATTATGACGCTTGGATGCGTTTTAAGAAAAACAAAATTGCGATGATCAGTCTCGTTATATTACTGCTCATCATCTTGGCAGTTGTGGTATTACCATGGTTTTCACCGTATACCTATGCCTATCAAAACTTGCTTGAAGTCTATCAAGCACCTAGTGCTACTCACTGGTTTGGCACCGATAGTTTAGGACGTGATGTCTTTACACGAGTGATGGTTGGTGGGCGCGTGACCCTTGAAATTGGCTTGGTAGCGACACTGGTTAGTGTGATTATTGGTACATTGGTTGGCGCTACTGCTGGGTTTTTTGGTGGCAAAATCGATAACATTCTCATGCGTATTGTCGATGTGCTTTATGGCTTACCTTTTATGTTTTTTGCCATTTTATTGGTGACATTATTTGGTAGAAACTTTGTATTGGTTTTTATTGCCATTGGTGCAGTCAGTTGGCTGGATATGGCGCGTGTCGTGCGTGGGCAGACTTTAGGTCTAAAAAGCAAAGAATTTATCGAAGCGGCTTATGTTTGTGGTGTCAGTGAAAGAGTGATTATCACGCGTCATATTGTCAGAAACCTTATTGGCATCATTGCTGTTTATATTACGTTAACTGTACCGGTTGTCATTATGACGGCAGCATTCTTAAGCTTCTTAGGTCTGGGTGTTCAACCACCAATGACTGATTGGGGTGGACTGATTAGTGATGGCGTACAAGTGATTGCCTTTAATTATTGGTGGGTATTGGTGATTCCGTCGATTTTCTTAACGGTCACCTTACTATGCTTTAATTTCGTCGGTAATGGTTTACGAGATGCGCTTGATCCGCGCGAGCACCGCTAGGAGGAAATATGTCACTATTAGAAGTAAAAGACTTAGAAGTAAAATTTAAAACCAATGATGGATTGGTTAGTGCGGTTAATAAAATTAACTTTAGTTTAGATCAGGGTGAAACCTTAGGGATTGTTGGCGAGTCAGGTTCAGGCAAAAGCCAAACTGTATTGGCATTAATGGGTTTATCAGCATCTAATGCGGTGATCTCGGGCTCGGCTAAGTTTGATGGTAAAGAATTGGTTGGTATGTCAACTGGTGCATTAAATAAAATTCGTGGCGATCAAATCTCAATGATTTTCCAAGATCCTATGACCTCACTGAATCCGTATATTACTGTTGAAAAGCAACTATCAGAGACGTTGATGATTCATCGCAATTGCTCAAAATCTGAGGCAGCTAAAAAAGCTATAGAGATGCTTGACGCAGTACATATTCCAGATGCTAAGAATCGAGTAAAGCTTTATCCGCATGAGTTCTCAGGGGGTATGCGTCAACGGGTGATGATCGCAATGGCGCTGATGTGTCGCCCGAAACTATTAATTGCTGATGAACCGACAACAGCATTAGATGTAACGGTACAAGCGCAGATTTTGAAACTATTAAAAGAGTTGCAAAATGAATTTAACATGGCAACGATCCTAATTACGCATGATATTGGTGTTGTTGCCGGTGCTTGTGATCGTGTGATGGTGATGTATGGTGGCTCGCCTGTGGAGTCGGCGAATATTGATGATTTATTTAAGCATAATCATCATCCGTATACCAAAGGCTTAATGGTTGCTACACCACGCGTTGATATCCCAAGTGCACGCTTACAGGCAATCCCTGGAGAGCCACCTGATTTATCCAATTTGCCACAGGGTTGCGCTTTTCAACCACGTTGTGATTTTGCCTCGCAAAATTGTCTGACACATAAACCAAAGCTTGAGAATTATGTAAAAAATGCAAAAGATAATAACCATTTAGTCGCATGCTTTTATGCCAAACAACAAATGGAGGCAATGAATCATGCTTAATAATGAAACTGTTTTAAATATAGAAAACCTGAAAGTTCATTTTCCATTGAAAAAATCATGGCCTTGGCAAGAAACACGCTTTGTCAAAGCGGTGGATGGTGTGTCATTTGATGTCAAAAAGGGTGAAACCTTAGGTATAGTGGGTGAGTCAGGTTGTGGTAAATCAACATTGATTCGCGCAGTGGTTGGCTTGGTTAATGCGACTGAGGGTAAAGTGGTATGGGCAGGCAAAGACTTAACAGCATTGAAACATAAAAAGTCATGGCAGCCGGTTAGAAAAGAGATTCAAATGATTTTCCAAGATCCATTTGCCTCCCTTAATCCACGTATTACTATTGGTAATATTATTGCCGAACCATTAAAAGTGCATGAGCCTAAGCTATCCAAAGAAGAGCGGCGTACACGTGTTGAGCAAATGATGCGCATGGTGGGCTTATCGCCAAAACATATTAATCGTTATCCTCATCAATTCTCAGGGGGGCAGTGTCAGCGTGTGGGTATTGCGCGCGCGCTGATTTTAAAGCCATCGATTTTGGTATGTGATGAGCCTGTTAGTGCGCTGGATGTATCGATTCAAGCGCAAGTAGTGAATTTATTAAAAGAGTTGCAACAAACGCTAGGCTTGACGATTTTGTTTATTGCGCACAACCTAAGTGTGGTTAAGCATATTTCAGATCGCATTATGGTGATGTATTTGGGTAACTTAATGGAAGTTGGTGAGTCAAAAGCATTATGTGATCATCCGACACATCCTTATACCAAAGCGTTATTATCAGCGGTGCCATTGCCAGATCCAGTACTTGAACGCGCTAAAAAAATTCAGATTTTGGAGGGAGATTTACCCTCACCGATTAATCCACCATCGGGATGCGTGTTTCGCACACGTTGCCCACTGGCGGATGAAGCGTGTGCCAAAGACAAGCCGAAGTTATATGCGTTGTCAGATGAGCGCAAAGCGGCATGTATAAAATTACAGGTTAAACATTAAAACTTAAGAAGCTAAAACAAAATAAGGAGTGCAAGAAGCGATATGAAGGGATCAAAAAAGGTATTAGTATTAGGTTTAACATTGGCATTGGCTGCATTGTCGGGTTGTGGCGGCGGAAGTGGGAACACGCAAG
>JAQCCA010000214.1 GCA_027621155.1 Pseudomonadota bacterium
TGTGTGTTAGCCATTGAGTGCGATGAAAGTCGCATTGATTTTAGATTGCGTACAAAATACGTCGACTACAAAGCCAAAACCCTTGATGAGGCAATGGCTATTATCAATAAAGCTTGCGCTGAAAAGTGTGCGATTTCTATTGGTCTTCTAGGAAATGCCGCTGAGATTTTACCTGAAATGGTCAAGCGCGGGATTAAGCCTGATGCAGTAACAGATCAAACCAGTGCCCATGATCCATTAAATGGCTATCTGCCAATTGGTTGGAGCTTAGAAAAGGCTAAAAAAGAGCGTCAAAGTAATCCTGATCTTGTCGTTGCTGAAGCTAAAAAGTCAATGAAAGCGCATGTAGCAGCCATGCTTGAATTTGCCAAGCAAGGCATTCCAACTTTTGACTATGGTAATAACATTCGTCAAGTCGCCTTTGATGAAGGCTTGCAAAATGCGTTTGATTTCCCAGGTTTTGTTCCGGCATTCATCCGTCCACTCTTTTGCCAAGGCATTGGACCGTTTAGATGGGTTGCTTTGTCAGGTGATCCTGAAGATATTTACAAAACTGATCAAAAAGTCAAAGAGCTTATGCCAAATGATAAGCACCTGCATAACTGGCTTGATATGGCAAAAGAGCGTATTGCTTTCCAGGGTCTTCCGGCGCGTATTTGCTGGGTTGGTCTAGGCGATCGTGCTCGCCTTGGTTTAGCATTTAATGAGATGGTCAAAAATGGTGAGCTTAAAGGCCCTATCGTCATTGGTCGTGATCACCTAGATTCAGGCTCTGTCGCAAGTCCTAATCGCGAAACAGAAAGCATGAAAGATGGCTCTGATGCGGTATCTGACTGGCCGTTATTAAATGCCCTTCTTAATACCGCAGGAGGGGCTACTTGGGTGAGTTTACATCACGGTGGAGGTGTAGGCATTGGCTTCTCGCAGCACTCCGGTGTTGTTATTGTTGCCGATGGCACTGAAGCTGCAGCCAAGCGCTTACAGCGCGTCTTAACCAATGACCCAGGCACGGGTGTTATGCGTCATGCCGATGCCGGCTATGATATCGCCATTAATTGTGCCAAAGAGAAAGGGCTAAACTTACCCATGGTTAACACCAACTCAAAAGATGGTCATTGCACCTCAACCAAGAAAGAGGCATTAATATGAGTGAAGTGATGAACCACGCAAATACAACTAATAACAAAGCCCTAAATCCACAAAGTTTTTGCTTAATTCCTGGCGAGCTTAGCCTTCAGGATATTGAGCTACTGATTACTAGCGCCTGCCCTATTCATTTAGATGATCGTGCTTATGCTAAAGTAGCAACTTCTCGCAGTATTGTTGAAGAGGTGCTAAGTGCTGGCAAAACAGTCTATGGTATAAATACTGGTTTTGGTTTATTAGCCAATAAAAAAATTCCAACAGCTGATCTTAAAGAGCTGCAACGCCGTATCGTTCTCTCTCACGCTACTGGCGTTGGCAACCCACTGCATAATGATACCGTTAAGCTCATTATGCTACTTAAAATCAACAGTCTTGCACAAGGCTACTCAGGTATCACACAACAAACCTTAGATGCGTTAATCGCATTTTATAATCATGGTATTTATCCTGTGATCCCTGAGCAGGGCTCAGTTGGAGCATCTGGTGATTTAGCACCTTTGGCACATATGAGTATGCCTCTTATTGGTGAAGGAGAAGTTAATTATCAAGGGCAACGCATCAGTGCACAAGACGCCTTAAAACAAGCAGGCTTAAATGCCATAGAGCTTCAGGAAAAAGAAGGTTTAGCGCTACTTAACGGTACTCAAGCATCAACAGCGATTGCTTTGATGGGGTTGATTAAAGTTGAGCGTAATTTCAGTATTGCCACTATTGCTGGCGCTCTAAGTATTGAGGCAACCTTTGGTAGCATGAAACCTTTTGACCCTGTTATCTCCCAGATCAAACGCGTTGAGGGACAAATTATTTTCTCACAAGTCATGCGCAATTTATTGGAAAATAGTGAGATTATGCACTCGCATGATCACTGTGGCAAAGTGCAAGACCCTTACTCACTACGCTGCCAACCACAGGTGATGGGTGCGGCATGGCAAGTGATCAATGATGCTAAACGCAATTTATTAAATGAAGCCAATGGCGTATCTGATAATCCGTTGATCCTGCCCGAAACCAAAGAGATTATCTCAGGTGGTAACTTCCACGCTGAAATGGTCGCCATGAGTGCCGATATGCTGAGTATCGCTTGCGCTGAAATTGGTGCGATTTCTGAGCGTCGCATTGCCCTTTTGATCGATAAGCATTTAAGCGGCTTACCTGCCTTTTTAATTGAAAATGCCGGACTTAATTCAGGCTTTATGTTGGCGCATGTTACCGCATCATCCTTAGCCAGTGAGAATAAAACGCTAGCCCATCCGGCATCTGTTGACAGTCTGCCAACTTCTGCCAATCAAGAAGATCATGTCAGTATGGCAACTTTTGCCGCACGCAAATTAAATACCATTGCTCAAAATGTATTATCTATCTTAAGTATTGAAGTGCTTGCTGCTTGTCAAGGGGTGTCACTAAGAGCGCCGCTTAAAACATCGAGTCTATTAGATAGCAAATATCGCCAGATTCGCGCTAAAGTCCCTTATTACGATGAGGATCGCTATTTTGCACGTGATATCGAAAATGCCACAGATGTCATCAAGCAACATGCTTTCTATAGCGATGTTCACACACAGCTTTTTTAAATATTAAAGGTGAGTAATATGTACGATCTGATCATCCAAAATGCGCGCCTTGTGACCTTTGATCAAAACGAACGTATTTTGGATAATGCCGCCTTAGTCATAAATCAAGGCAAGATCATTGATATCTTAGCCAAAGGTTCAGCACTACCTAAAGCATGTGAAACCATTGATCACAATGGTCAACTGGTGACACCCGGACTCATTGATTGCCACACACATCTTGTCTATGGAGGCAATCGCGCGGATGAGTTTGAAATGCGCTTAAATGGTGCCTCGTATGAGGAAATTGCCAACAAAGGCGGGGGCATTCGTTCAACCGTTACAGCAACACGTAACGCCTCTTTAGATGCGTTATATCACAGTGCTCACAGACGCCTTAAGCAAATGATGCAGTATGGTACAACCACTTGTGAGATTAAGTCAGGTTACGGCTTAGATATCGATACTGAAATGAAAATGCTTAAAGTTGCGCAAAGGCTTAACACATCAAAAGGCATCGATATTATACCTACCTTTTTAGGTGCCCATGCCATGCCACCTGAGTTTGATGACAAGGATCAATATATTGATTTTATTATTACTGACATGCTGCCAGTGCTTAAAAAAGAAAATCTGGCGCAAGTTGTTGACGGTTTTTGTGAGAATATTGGCTTTTCACACGCGCAAATAAAACGCCTGTTTACCCATGCCAAAGAACTTGGGTTTCAGCTAAAGCTTCATGCCGAGCAGTTATCTGACCAAAAAGGTGCCGCTCTTGCTGCTGAGTTTAACGCACTATCCGCTGATCATTTAGAGTATCTTGCACTTGAAGATATTGCCAAACTGCAAGCGGCAAATACCGTTGCCGTTTTATTGCCTGGCGCTTATTATTTCTTACATGAAACCAAACTACCACCGGTGACTGAGCTTTTAAATAATCACGTTAAAATTGCTATTGCGACTGATGCCAACCCAGGCTCATCACCCTTTTTGTCATTACCATTGATGATGAATATGGCATGCACCTTATTTCGCATCACACCATATCAGACCTTTCAAGCCACAACAATCAATGCCGCTTACGCGCTTGGCATCCAAGATCAAAAGGGGAGTATTGAAATAGGTAAATGCGCTGATTTGGTTCTATGGGATTGCGAGCATTACAATCAAATTATCTATGATGCAACGTTGAATTATCGCAAAACAACTATTAAAAATGGACAGTTATTTGCTTAAACTTTGCTGCACTAATCGCACACTCTTTTTATTTCTGGTTAATATTTTCAAATCACTTCACCGCTGCAAGCAGCTATGTGACTTACTTTTGGCATTGCTCCAAAAGTAAGCAAAAACGCTAGCCTCACAAATTTTTTAACGCGCATTTTAGCGCTGCTTCACAAACTCGCTACGCTCAAACATGCTGCGCAGTAATCCTCTTCAATGCGCTAAAATTTGCATTGTTTTTGCCACTATGGCACCAAGTCCATAATTAATGCCACATTATCAGGATCTTGATTTAAATAAT
>JAQCCA010000215.1 GCA_027621155.1 Pseudomonadota bacterium
CTATCCAGTTAATACTTTCCTTATCCAATGCCTTAATACTTTTATCGGGATTGTCAGTAAAAAGTGTCACTTTCTTAGCGTATTCAGCCACCTCACCGATACTATTTTGATTAACCTGATAGCCTGATAATCCTGTCAGTACATGATCAATATCTTTGGTTAATTGGTGCGGTTTAACTACATAGCCATAATCAACAAAGCTTTGCTTGAGCTTGTCTTTGGATAGACTAAATTGTTTATTACCATGCGCTATTGTGACGTTATCCTGATGAATCGCAGTAACCGTAAATGTGCTGTTTTTCTCAATTTTAGTTGTTTGGCTGTCAACTTTGGCAAAGATACTTGATGATTGAGACCTTTTAATCTGATCTTTAGCATCAAGATAAAGATTGCGCGTGGTACTCAATTGCTCACCAACAGAGATATTAAGTGTTTGCTTTTTACGTACCTCAAAATCTACAGCTTTGCCATCTTCGCCTTTGGCTGTGTTAGTATTGGTGGGATTAAAAGCAAAAACATCACCACTTTGTTTATTACCATTATGTCCAATTGAAGCGACAAAACTTTGTAATATGCCACTTTCATTATGCTGCGCTTTAAAATCAACGACCTTTTTAAGTAATAGTTGGTTGTTGTCTTTATCAAATCCTGTGACAAAGTAACTTTGAAATAGTTTGTTATTACTATTTTTACTACTGCCCTCTTTGGATTTAAGGGTCACTAAATCGCCAATTTGATAGCATTTAAGTTTGGTTTTCTCAATATCACTTAACCCTTTGGTTGAAACGGTATCAAAGGCGATTTCCTGCAATGATAATGCGCCTTGCTTTTGCAACTCGTCACGAATATGTCTAGTCGCTTCTACCTGTGATTTATTGGTATACGTGACAGCGATTACAGTATTGCTTTTACTATCAATACTTTTGTTTGGGTTGCTCAAATCATAATTATGTGCCACAAATGCCTTAGCTAAGTCCTGATAAATATCTTTACTGGCAGCAACATTGACCAAAGTATCTTTTTTAGCCGTGGTGCTTTTATGGTTTTCAATGCCTGAGTCTTTTAATAACTTAACAAAATTACCAGCTTGAAAACCTTTGGTTGATTCGGTATTATTCAAAAAAACTACTTTAGCTTTACCCGCACGTGTTAATGCTTCAATTTGTTCGCCATCTTGATAAGACAGTTTTTGAGCGTCAGTAATGATGACTAAATCTTGTTTGTCACGACCAAAGTTTGAAAAGAACAACCCTTGATTAAGCTTGTTTTCATAGTCATGTAAAAACTTGCCTGTTGTTGTCATCAAGTCATGCTTAAAATGATTGCTAATCGCTTTCCAAAAACTTGAATTATCACGTTCAACTTGACCATCAAGACGATTTAATCGTGATTGGTTTTGATGGACAACATAAGTATTTAAGCCATTAGCTTCACTTGCCTTTACTAAGCTATCTAACAATTTATCTTCATTTTTAAAGCCTTTAACATCGATTACCTGTAAGCGATCATTATGCTTTAAGACATTCGCAACAAGCCCTGATTGTTTGGTATCAACTGAAAACCCTGCTCCTTTGCTTTGCTCGAATTTGTCTGTTAATCTCTTTTCAGTATCAATTAATGCCTTAGTGGTATAGTAATAGTCCGCCTTACCGATGATTTCCCCTGATTTTATCTTGTCACTTAACACGGATTCTAATTGCTCATGGTCAATGGCTCCCGCACCAAAGATAAAAGCTTGTCGAATAATATCACCGTGCCTGATCTGAACATCGTATTGTGACAAATGCGCTAGTGAATCATTAATTGCTTCCTTAGCGTTTTGACTGAATGCTGGCATAGCATCACTGGTTTGTGTATTGCCTTGAGTTTTTGCATCAAGGTTTTTGAGAGAATTAAGATACACTTCACCTAACTGTACCTCTTGCTTTTTAGCGTCTTTTATCCAGTATTCACGGATAACATCAAGCTCTGTTTCTTGCTTAATTCCTCTTGAATTTAAAGTAGCCACCTGTGCTGCTTTAGCACCTGATAATCCCTTTTCTTGTAAAGCAAACAGTACCTGTTGTCGTCTTTTAGATTGGCTATCAATGTATTCTTGAGACAAACCAACAATTTCAAAATTACCATGCTTATCTTTAATGCGTATATCATAACCTGATTCTTTAACAGCTTTGGCAAGCTCACTGGTATAAATCATGCCCAAATAATGTTGATTGGCGTAAAGGTTTTCGCGAAAGCCATGCTCTAAGTTTTCAGTATCTGCCTTGTGTCTTGATGATAATGCCCGCCATTGTCCATCTTCACGTTGCGTTGCATTGATGACAACACCATGCGTATGCAACTGTGCATCTAGCTCTCTTGATGTAGTGTGTCTAAAGGTTGCAATGGTTAAATTATTCGTTTTTTCATAAGTTGTTATGCGATTTTCAGTATATCTTGCTTCTGCATACATTGATTCAATTTTATCAAGTGCCGTTTTAACAGCATGGTTATGTGCTTCAACAAGGCGCGTATCACCCGCAACTAAAGCCATTAGTGACACTGATTTGGGTGCTGAAAAAGTAATATCTGTTGCGGGTCGATGCTTGATTGAACCATCTTTCATTATGCCAATTTGTGACCCATCGGGCATACGTCCCTCAAGCAAATCTAAGAATAGTTTTTCATCGACTTGCTCGCCTTTAATCCCTAATGATTCCGCTCCTTTACCGTACCATGTAGCTGCTTCTTTCAATTCGGATTTATCGGTTAAATAATAATTGTCTTTATCAGTGAAATATTTGTGTACGTCTGCACCAGACTTCACAATGCCGATTGACATCATAATATGCCCCCTTTAATAATATGATTATGTGTTTTTTGATTGATTTAATCTGATAAAATATTGATTAATATTTAGATATAGAAAGAATATGAAAGATATGTTAACCTTATTTTTCCATGAAATCATGAAATGAAATAGATGCCTCTGTTTCCTCAATTTCGTGTGATAGTTGTTGCAATTTATCTTGTTCCGCCAAATCAGCTTGTTTTGCCACAATATCATTTGCCTTGTTCGCTTTCTGCTCGACCTTGACCGCATCGTCACGGTCAGGATTGATTTCTGCTTGCTTTGCTTTGGCATTAACCTTTTCAATCGCATCATAATCAATAACACGTTCAACTAATGCTTTGTCAATGAGTCTTTGACGCTCTTTATATTTCAATTTGAGCTTAGTTATTGGATGATTTCCCGCCAAACGGATATAGCATGTTAGGTTTTCAAGCGTCATAATTGTTGCTACATCAACGGTTGGTTTGTTGACTTCATCTTTTGATAGTGTATTACCATCACGTACTGGGTTGGGACCATACGATTGGCTTTCTCTAACTTTATCAATAACATGTTCGCCTAAATCTTGTGATACCCATTGAGCCACTTGTTTTTTAGGTGATCTAAAATAAACATTGGTGTTGAAGTTATCCATAATGGCACTGGCTTCATCACGACCGTAGATAAAATTAATTTGTGAGTGACTTTGCACACACAAAACAACACAACCGCCAAACTTACGAATATCAGCAACCACATCAGAAAAACCCTCAAGACGGTTTAAACTGGCAGCTTCATCCATAATAACCCAAATACGTTTTTTTGAATTAGGCTCTAAAGATTGAATGGATTTTAATGCCAAACCTAACCATGATGTAATCAATGGCTTAATCTCTGAATGAAAATTAGCACGTGAGCTGATATACAACCACCCTTTCTTTTCCTGACTACCTTTGTTTAACTCATGATCTAACCAGTCACGAATAGCAAATGATGATTTGCTTTGTTCTTCATTTAACCCATGCAAAAAACGTAGTGCTTTAGTGTAGGTTGCCAGTACAGCACGTATTGAAATAGCCGTTTTTTCAATATCTCTTGAGACTAGATTCTCAGCTTCAGTACCTTTTAATATACCCCTTAACTCATCTAAGGAAGTTGTCAGTAATACTTGCAATAATTTGATGGCACTTCTATCGTCATGATCTTTCATTTTCCAAGCTACGGTTGAGAAAATTGTGCGTGCTGCATCGACCCAAAAGGGGTCACTGCCCTGTACCGCTTTAGGCATTAAATAGGTTGCTAAATTCCCCATTTCAATGGGGTTACGACATTCTTTCCATATATCCCAGTTTTCAC
>JAQCCA010000216.1 GCA_027621155.1 Pseudomonadota bacterium
TGCCATTACTTCCCTAAAGCGTTAGGATTATCTAAGCGCATTATATCACTTATTTTGATTTGAAGCGTCTGCGCTATCACCGATAAAGGCGCACCTTGTTTTAACATTTCTTGCGCTTCTCTTAGCTTTAATTTCATTATTTACAAGGATCCAACAACTTCTTTATGTGCTGCTATTTTTCTATCAATATATAAAACCAGATCTTTTATAACTAATTTTTGAATCGCAGATATAAAAGTTTCCATATTTGTATAATTCGGTTGATTTTTTTGTGATGGCAAAGAGATTTTATCTTTTTGGATTTTTCTATTACTTATACTATCGCCCCAAGAATATTTGTGCTTTAAACTTTTATTAATACATGTTGTTAAATACAGTTGATTCAGTCGCGTTCTTTTTTCTTCATCTTTAATATGCAAAATCAAATTATGACTATCATTTGAGTAAAAGTCTTTTTCTTGATAAGTAACAACAAAAGTTTTTCCACCAATAAAAACACAGTTGCCTTTATCAAGATAATTTTCATTGTATGATATATATGAACTGACAGAGTTGTTTTCAGCACTTGCACACAGATAAGGAGCTGCACCACTATCCTCAACAATATCTCTTGATAAAATATTTCCCGAGTTTTTTACATGGAATTCATCTATCACATTAAATTCAGCAAAGTATTCATTTTCAAAGTCGTTTAACAGTTTTTGTTCCTTAGCAGTTAAGATATAATCTCTTAGACCAGTGACTGACAAGTAAGCTTCCAATTCAGATATTCTTTCTGCTTCCAATTCAGATATAAGCCTTTCCATAAAGTCAAAATCTATTTGTCCATTTTTAGTTGGCAGTTTAATTATATCATTTCGCAAGGTGTCTTTCCTAGGATATCCGCTGTAACCACCATATGGCAAAGAATTTATTAGCCCACCTACAAACTGTTTTTGATTTTTAGATAAATTCGGCATCTCCATAACCAAAACATTATTTGCTAATGCAAATTTACCGCTTTGATAAAAAACAGTACCACTATATTCTCCTCGGGTGGAGATAGTCAACTCAGACTCATAAACCTCACTATCACTTAATTTATCATTAGTGTAATAAGTAACACCATTGTTCTCTGTTATGCCACTAACCACTGGAACCCAGTTATCTTTATAATGTCTTGAGGTTGAACAGTATTGTTTGTTTTTTCCATATACCCAATTATCAACTTTGAATAAATCACCAATCTTAAACTCTCCCCACTCAACATTATTCAACATTTCATTGAGCGGGGAGTCTACTTTCCCAATTTATCATGATCACTTTGCTTTTTTAGTAAATTGCCAACCTCCCATGCCAAATAATCACTTACAGTTTTTTTAAAGTCTTCTAATGTTGGTTTTGTATCTATCGGAGCTGCTTGATTCCAGTCTGCTCCATTTTCTGGGTCAATAAAGCCTTCAAAGTACTCTTTTTCTGTAAATATGTTTAATTGACGCTTGCCAAAGCGCACCAAATTTACTAATTCATCATACCTTTCTTTTGCTTGCCCAGTGTCTTTTAAATTATTACTAGCCTTTTTTCTGTTGGTTCGCGTATATCCATCATTAGAAAAATCAATAAACTTAACAGCCTCTTGTTTGTGGTGTGGCTCCCCAACCTTAAAAACATATATATTGGTTTGCACACTAGACTTGCCAATAAAAATATCTATTGGCATTTTGATGCTTGCTAGCAGAGTATGTTTTTTTAATATTTTTTTATTGTACTCTTTAGCCTTCCCTGACCCTGCTGAGTTTTGAATAATTATAGAAGCGTAACCACCTTTCATCATCCCTAGTGCTTTCTCAACAAAGTTCATCCCATTGCCTTTAGCCGAATATGGAGGATTGAGTACAAAAGCATCTGCTGGAAACTCATGCTTGGTCTTTTTAAGAATATACTTGCCATCAAAATCACTTAATGAATCCTTATTCAAGATATTTGAGCTTCCATCACCCATTAAGATCATGTTTAATACCGCTAACATGTATACACTTGAGATAATCTCTAAGCCAAGTAATTGCTCTGCTTTTATTTTTAATTCTTTTTCTCTTAATCTATCTGGTGAGGTGATAGTATTTTTAGCATCACTTAACATTTCATTCATGGCAGCAACCAAAAGCCCCGCTGAGCCAGTGGCAAAATCCCATACATAAGAATCTTTGTGTACACGTGCTAATTTAACCAACAAAGTAGCAATATAAGACGGAGTGAGGACAACATCATTTAATTTGTCTTGAGAAAAGCCAAGCCAACCATACATCTCATTAAAAAGCTTGCCTGTGAAATCTGTCGTTAAGCCAATTTTATAATAAATACCTAAATCATTAACGATTTTTGTAAACACCCTTTTGAGTTGACTTTCTCCCTCATTACTTCCTTTACCTTGCTCAGGTTTGTTTATATTGTCTGTTGTTAGTGTGTTTGTTAATGTTCTTACAACTAAATCTCTTTTCTCTGGCGGAATTTCTTTCTCATCTAGAAAAGCTATTATTTTTCTCAAGATAATATCACCATCTTTGCTTCCTTTCTCAGCTGATGATTTTAGATCAGAAATCTCAAGCGGAGTTACTTTGCCTTCTATTCCTAACGTAGCAATGATTGAAGATGCAACAAGATAAACTCGATCGCTCTCTCCTAATCCTTTTTCATCTTGGTAAATATCATTATTTAATTTAACTAAGGCTGCATCAACTTCTCTTTCTCTCTGCTCTTTTAATCTTGCCATTTCCTCTGGCGACAAATTTAATGACTTAACTTTTGCGATGAAAGCATCAAAGTTTTTTGGTGCTAAAAATGAGAAATCAGAGTACTCCCCAACTTTCTGACCAACGCCAAGGTTGGTTTTTGAAACATAGTAAACACCAATTTTATGCTCTATATCCCCAAGCTCATTTTTATAGCCAGTCATGCCAATAGCAATAATTTCTGTATAGCTTGTGTAGTGCAATATCGCATTTGCATAATGTATACCACCATTTACAGCATAAGAACTAATATTTTTAAAGTGATGCTCCCCTTTAGCATTCCTATTCTCAATCTCACCATAAGCATTAAGCTTCTCTAACTTATCTTTATATCCTTTGTACTCAATCAATATAGGAAAAGGTCTTGAAAACTTATCTTTCAATAGCAATTTTACATCAGGACGGTTTCCGCCTTTACCACCATTCTTTGTATGATAAGCATTAAGCGCTCTATCTATCTCAGTGTTTAAACCTTCTTGCTCCAATCTATAATCTAATTTATATTTTTTAAGCCAACCATTACCTAAATCTGCAATATTTGGTTCTACTGATTTTGCCATGCTTCTTGATAATCTATAAAATTAAGTTGCATAAGTATAACTTAGAAATCTCATCATACAATCGGCAAACAATGCTAAACTAAGCAAAGTAACCCAGCAGAGACACTAAAAGCATGGAAATTAGACAATGATTGTTGAGCCAGTCACCCAAACCGACACAACCTCTTTCACCCTCTCCCAATTCCTCACCGAAATCAAACGAGAACTTGACCGCAAATTCAAAGGCGGTGGCTACTGGGTACGTGGCGAGTTATCCGACTGGCTCAAGAATGGCGCTCACTACTACGGTGAGTTAATCGAGTTTGACGAAAACACGCACCAATCTATTGCTAAAATTCGCATTAACATGTGGGCAAACGTGGCGCACAAGATCATACCGAAGTTTCACCATGCCACTGGCGAACAGCTCAAAAACGGCATGAAAGTCTTGCTCATGGTTGACGTGAACTTTCACCAGAACTTTGGGCTGTCACTTAACGTCATCGACATTGATCCAAGTTTCACGCTGGGAGACCGCGAAGCTCGCAAAAAGAAAGTCATTGCCGACTTAACGCAAGCGGGAGTAGTCAATAATAATCGTAACCTAATAATCCCGACTGAGTTTACCAATATCGCTGTCATCTCAAGTGAAAATGCCGCAGGGCTTGGCGACTTCTTTGCCGAAGCCGAACTACTCCAAAAGCACGGCTTATGCCAATTCGACATTTACCACGCATCGATGCAAGGCAAAGACTGCGCCACTACTGTCGCTAAACAATTCCGTGAGATTTACAAAGCCATTGGCTCACACGAAAAAGCCTACGACTGCATTG
>JAQCCA010000217.1 GCA_027621155.1 Pseudomonadota bacterium
GCGCCGCCTAAGCCCATGCCGCCATAGAGCACGCTACTGGCTGTGGGATCAATGGCGATACTTTCAATGCTATCTTGTGGGACTAAGGAAATATTCTGAGCTTGCGAGTTAAATTGATTCAGTGGAATACCGTTTAATAAAACGCTCGCACGTTGCCCCTTTAAATAAAAACTAGGGTTTGCTGCACTACTATTATTGCTGTTAACCCAAGCATTTTGCTCAATGGTGCGGTCAATGCTTTGATTGGCATAATTAGGCATTAAGGATACGCTAATCGGTGCGCTAGAGGCATCGTTATTATTTCGTGTTTTGTTTTGGTCATTATTTAAATGATTCGCATAATTTATAACAATCGTTGGTAAGGTGTACTCAGTCGTTGGTAGATGTCTATCATCGCTAGTGGCTTTGACATTTTTTGCATTTTTGACATTATCATCACTGTCGTTATTCTGTTGATCAGCAAAGCTTATTTGCCCAACGATGGACAATAGTATGATGGGACTTAAGGTGCGAAAACGGTATGGTTGCATGGAGCCCTCTTTGTTGTTTATATCCCCGTAAACGTTCTGTTATTAGGCAGGTTTCCGGACTTATCCCAAATGCTTCTTCCCAGTTGCCCAGTGAATGATTGCAAACGCTCTTTAAGCTATCTTTAAAAGCGCGGTTTACCGTTGCGGGTACAGTATTGGATTTACACCAATTTCCCTTTTAACGCACGTTTAACAAAGTGCGCACCTAACAGGCGCTGATATTAGAGCGCTTTAGAGCAAATGGCAAGATTGCTGTTTGTAAAAAGCAAAGAATATTAAGGGTTTTACTTGAGAAAGCCAGCATAGTAAAGGATACTATGCCACAGAACTAAAATAGACAAATTGCTTGTTGTTATGTCAAAAACAAATCGTGCAAATTACCCCTTGTTATCAAAGATTAACTCGCCTTGTGATTTGCGCAAACTTGCCGTTTCTCAATTAACACATTTAGCGACTGAAATACGCACCTTTCTTGTTGAGACATTAGATGTCTCAGGTGGGCATTTTGCCAGTAGCTTGGGCGCCTTGGAGTTAACCATTGCTTTACATTATGTCTATGACACACCGAATGATCATTTGGTGTGGGATGTGGGACATCAAACCTATGTGCACAAGATCTTAACGGGGCGTGCTGATGAGTTGATTACTATTAAAAAACCAGGTGGCATCTCAGGCTTTCCTAAACGCAGTGAAAGTGTTTATGATAGCTTTGGTGTCGGGCATTCCAGTACATCAATTGGTGCGGCATTAGGCATGGCAGAAGCGGATAAATTGAAAGGATCAGCTGCTAAATCCGTTGCCATTATTGGTGATGGGGCCTTAACCGCTGGCATGGCATTTGAAGCATTAAATCATGCCGGTGGTATGCACTCAGATATTTTGGTGGTGCTAAATGATAATGAGATGTCTATCTCTGAGAATGTTGGTGCGCTCACCAGTCATTTAACTAAAATTTTATCAGGTTCAACCTATAACAATATTCGTGAAACCGGTAAAAAGTTTCTTAAAAAACTGCCTGGCGCCTTTGAGCTGGCAAAACGCTTGGAAACTCAAGCCAAGGGGATGTTTGTACCGGCTAATTTATTTGAGGCGCTTAACTTTTACTATGTGGGTCCGATTGATGGTCATGATATTGGGGCTTTGGTTGAGGCATTAAAAACGATTAAATATCATGACGGTCCTAAGCTTTTGCATATCTTAACCAAAAAGGGTAAAGGCTATGAAAAAGCAGAGGAGGATCCGATTAAGTTTCATCATGTTAATCCGCAGTTTAACTCAAATCTAGCGACTAAAGGTGTATCACAAGTCAAACTAAGCTACTCGAATATCTTTGGACAGTGGCTATGTGATATGGCAGCCAAGGATGACAAACTTGTTGGTATTACGCCTGCGATGCGTGAAGGATCTGATTTGATTCGTTTTTCAAAAGAATATCCTAAACGTTATTATGATGTTGCGATTGCTGAGCAACATGCGGTGACATTTGCCGCGGGACTTGCCTGTGAGGGTTATAAACCGGTTGTTGCCATTTACTCAACCTTTTTACAACGTGCTTATGATCAAGTGATTCATGATGTGAGTTTACAGAATCTAGATATTCTCTATGCTGTGGATCGCGCTGGAATCGTTGGCGCTGATGGCGCGACACATGCGGGAATTTTTGATTTAAGCTTTATGCGTTGTATCCCTAATACGGTTATCATGACGCCAAGTGATGAAAACGAGTGTTATCACATGTTAAGCTTAGGTTTTAAACATCAAGGTCCGGCGATGGTGCGCTACCCTCGAGGTACGGGCACAGGTGCCGAGATTACAGAAAGTTTTGATTTGAAAATGGGACAGTCAAAATGCGTGCGCCAAGGTCAACAAGTGGCAATTTTAAACTTTGGCACGTTACTGCCAATAGCCATTAAAGCAGCTGAACAACTTGATGCTACCGTAATAGACATGCGCTTTGTTAAGCCATTAGATACGCACATAATTAAAGAGCTAGCCAAATCGCATGAGATGATTATTACATTAGAAGAAAATGTGATTATGGGTGGCGCTGGATCTGCGGTGAATGAATATCTAATTGCTAATGACTTACTAAGTAAAATCAAAGTGCGTAATATCGGATTGCCTGATCATTATCAGGATCATGGTGATAAAAATGCATTACTGGCAGAAGTAGGTATTTCAGTAGAGGGTATTATTCAATTGGTTGAATCAATCGCTTAAGTTAATAACTTAAGTAGCAGGACAAGTCTCAATGGATGATTTTTTGCGTTGAGATATAGCAAGATAAGCGCCAAAGAAGGTAAGTAGTAATCCAACCCAAATAGCATAAGAAATAATAAGTCCATCATAACCAAAGCGGGTAAGATATGCGCCAAGACTACTAAACGTAAAAGCAAATAGATTTTGCACCAACCCAATAGCGGATGCTGCAGTTCCGCGGCGATGTGGATGAAGTGACAATGCTTGGCTTACTAAATTTGGCATACCAATACCCGCCCCAATGGTAAAGATAAAAAATGGAATCGCTAATAACCATGCCGATAGAGTAACACCAGCTAGCTCAGCAATAACAACTAAGATAAAAACAATGGTTGTAACTGCAACAGGCAGCATAAACATCAGTTTAAATGAAGTGCCTTTTTTCAGTAAAAATTTAGAGAAGATGCCCCCCAAAATAAACGCTACTGAAATCGGTATAAAGAACAGGCTAAAACTCTTTGTCGCAAAATGAAGCTTTGTTAGCAAGAAAGGAACCTGTGATAAGTAGACATATACCGACATGTAGATCGTAGCACTGGCAAAGGCAAGTACCATAAACTGCGCATCAACAACCAAGTGTTTATATTGTCTTAAAATTGACAATACGATATGTGTTTGTTCTAGCTGGTGTTGTGGCTTTTTAGTTTGCGATGAAGTGTTTGGTGCAGGTAGACTTAATGTCAGCGCAATGAGAATAATTGCCAGAATAGTTAGGGTAACAAAAAGCGCTTGCCAGTGGCTAAACGATAGAATAAATCCACCAAACATCGGTGCCAATGCGGGCATCGAACCAATGATAATATAACCTGAATTAATCATGTGCTTTGCTTTATCTTCAAAGTAGGTGAAGCTTAAAACTTGCCATAAGCAAAGCGCACTGGCAGCACTTAAACCTTCAATAAAACGTGCAAAGATAAAGGTGGATATATTCGGTGAAAATATCGCGATTAAATTCGCAACAATATAAAGCGTCAATCCGAAAATAAGCACTTTAGAGGTTTTGATATGATCGGCGATCGCTCCATATAAAGGAATACCTATCGCTAAGCCAAGCATATAAAAGCTAACGGTAAGACTAATATGTGCCTTGGTAGTAGCGAAAGTGTGTTGTAATGTCGGAATCGCTGGAATGTAGATGTTTACGGTTAAGATAGACAGTAAAGCAAGTAAATAAATCAGTAGTTTTATACGTGTGTTCATAGGGCTTCCTTGGTATCAGATGTCTTGTGATAGCTGTGATATAGCGTATTTGAGTCTTCTAAAACGCGATAAG
>JAQCCA010000218.1 GCA_027621155.1 Pseudomonadota bacterium
TGCTGCTTGAATTACATCTTGTTGAGCAAAACCAGGAATAACTGTTGTATTAGCAGCGGTCGCACCTGATAGTGGCATAACAATGATTGCAGGTGTACCTTGAATGCCTAACTTATCAAAGCCAAGCTTCATGTCCGCTGCAATATTGTCAGTGACTTTTTTCTCTTTGATCAGGCTTTCAGCTTTTGCAACATCAACACCTACTTTTTTCGCAGCATCATTAACATCTTTAACAGTTAATTTACCTTCATCAACGCCACTAGCGAAAACGGCATTATGGTATTTCAAGTAGCCTTCAGCACCATTTAGCATATAAGCAGCAATACCCATTTCAGCAGCATATTGTGATGCTTCCCAGCGTTGACCAAAGATTGGGAATTCTTTGAAGATATATTTTACATTTGGATTGGCGTCCATCACTTTTTCCATGATTGGCGCTACTTTGTGGCAGAATACACATTGGTAATCAAAGAATTCAATCACGGCAACCTTGGCGTCTTTTGGTCCAATGGTAGGTGTCTGCTCATTTGAAAGAAGTGCCTTAGCATTTTCTAAAACAGAGGTTACTTGTTTTTTCTCTTGTGCTGCCATTAAATCTTTTTGGAATGTTTGCATAATGGTTTGCATTTGCTCTTGCGAGAACTTACCTTTTTCGTTGGCAATCCCTGCTTTAAAGCCAGCTAGAACCTGCGCGTTATCCAAAGTTGCACCTTGTGCTTTTAATTGCGCACTAACGTTTCCTGCGACACTATAACCCAATGTATAGCTTACATTGTTGATAAGTGTCGCTTCAGTTTGCTGAGCATCAGCAGCAGTTACTGGCTTGGCAGTTTCAGTTGCTGTTGGTTGTGTTGCAACGGTTTTTGTTACTTCAGGGGTTGCCTTTGCTGAGTCCTTTGAATCAGATTGTGAACAACCTGCTAAAACAGTGGCAAAAAGTGCAGCGCCAAGCGTGCTTACGATGATTTTTTTTGACATACGCATTATGAGTAAAGCTCCATGTTTTTCAGTTAATAAAAATAATCTTTCCGCACTATAACAAAGTTGTTGCTAAAAGGAAAAAGGTTCATGCTCAAATAGTAAATTTCTTCCATAAAAAAGCCCCAACAGTGGGGCGTGTAGATATCTATTGATGTTTTGGTATATTAATTTAGCTAATGCTTAATTTGCTGCAGCACTTGTTGCGTCAACTGCTTTTTTAGCGCTATCAGCAGGTGTCTTTGCTGTATCAGCTGCAGTTGTTGCAGTTTGTGCTTTTGCTGCATCAAGTTTGGCTTTGGCTTGAGCAGCTTCGGCTTCGGCAGCTTCTTCATGCGCTTTCATTTTAGCTTCCATTTCTTTTTGGAAAGCTTGCATTGATTGCTCCATTTGCTCTTGGCTTAGCTTAGGCTTACTACCTTCAATACCAGCAACAAAGCCTTGTTGAAGATCATCAGTGTTTAGGCTGACATTTTGTTGCTTTAATTGCTCAGTCATGTTTTTGCCGATTGAATAACCAATCGTGTAACTTGCATCTGCTGTGTTGTTTTGTGCTGTTGCAGCTGTTTTGGCTGGTTGAGCAGTAGCAGGTGCCGCTTTAGTTGCGTCAGCAAAAGCGCCAGAAACTAATGCGCTGCCGGCTAAAAGTGATAATGCAATGGTGGTTAATTTCTTCATATTTACTCCATATTTTAATGATTAATGTGTTAAATCGAACCTCATTAGCTTAAACAGCACCTTAGCAAAGAACAAGCGTTTTACAGTGAAAAGCATTAAAAAGATCAAAAAACAATGACATTTTATATACAGTTGCTAAACTAACGCACATTTAAAATTATGCTTACTGCAACCTAATGCCAAGACGAATTAAGAAAAACTTTCCTAGCGGCGTATTCAATGCCACTATTTCCAACCTGTCGCATGAAGGGCGTGGAATCGCTAAAATTGACGGTAAAACAACCTTTATTCCATTTGCTTTAGAAGGCGAAGAGGTCGCGTTTGAATATACTTTATCAAAATCAAATTATGATGAAGGTAAACTGGTACAAGTTCTAAAGCCAAGTGCTAAGCGTGTCGCTCCGCCATGTGAGTATTTTGAGATGTGTGGCGGTTGTTCTTTTCAACATGTTGCACCTGATGCGCAGATTGCATTTAAAGAAGAAACATTGTTAAATCATTTTAAGCATTTCGGACAAGGTCTTGAGCCTCTTGCGCGTATAGCACCTTTACGCTCAAGCTCACACGAGGGTTATCGTACCAAAGCACGATTAGGTGTGCGCTATGTGCACAAAAAAGGCAAAGTGCTTGTTGGTTTTAGGGAGCGTGATGGGCGTTTTCTTGCTGATATTAATCACTGTGAAGTATTGCACCCAAGTGTAGGCAAAAATCTAACTTTGTTGCAGGATTTAGTATTTAGCCTGTCAAACTATAAAGAGATTCCGCAAATTGAAGTGGCAGTAGATGATGAGGTAACCGCATTGATTATCCGTCACTTAAGTGCATTTACTGACGAGGATTTAGCTAAGTTAACTGACTTTGCTAAAGCGCAGCAGTTTTGGATATATTTGCAGGCTAAGGGACCTGATACGATAACACGTTTATACCCAGAGATAACGCAAGAACCACAGTCGCTGTCTTATCATTTGACGGATTATGGTGTAACTATTTATTTTGAGCCAAATGACTTCACACAAGTTAATCATGACATTAATCGTAAAATGTTAAAACAGGCGATAGCGTTATTGGAAGTATCAACTAGTGATACAGTGCTCGATTTATTTTGTGGCTTGGGTAATTTTAGTTTGCCACTGGCAACAAAAGCTAAATTCGTTGTGGGTGTCGAAGGTGATGAGGCAATGACAATGCGTGCTATGGAGAATGCTAAGCGTAATAACATAGATAATGTTGCTTTTTATCCTGTGAATTTGTTTGAAGATATTTCAAAACACGAGTGGATTGTGGAAAATGAGTTTAATAAGTTACTATTGGATCCGCCAAGAGCAGGTGCTGAGATGGTGTGTAAACAAATTGAAAAAATTAACCCAGAACGTATTGTCTATGTGTCCTGTGATCCAGCAACGTTGGCGCGTGATGCTGGCATTTTAGTTAATGAAAAGGGTTATAAACTGCTTTCAGCGGGGGTCATGGATATGTTTCCACATACGACACATGTTGAGTCTATTGCTGTTTTTGAAAAATAAAAAAATAGTAGAGCGTAGGGGCGTATCGCATACGCCCAAAAAACTAAAGTTTGAATAAAAGAAAAATAAATAAAAAAAGAGGGTGAGGTTGTGGAGATTGAGTCATTAGTCAATCAGCTACTAAGTGATGAAACAAGTGAGGATCAGCAGTATCAAATCATTCAACAGATAGATGCTGAGCTATATGAAGAACAAACACTTTTTGAATTGGCACGGACATTTCTAAATTATAGTATTAGAGTGGAAAATCCTTTTGCTGAAACAGTCGATATTGTCGGTACGGGTGGCGATGGTTGTCGAACCTTAAATTATTCAACACTAAGCGCATTAATGGTGCATGAGTTAGGTGCTAAGGTTGCCAAACATGGTAATCGTTCGGCAACATCAAAGTGCGGTAGTTTTGACTTTTTACAAAAGCTTAATGTGGAAATTCCTGATAACCCAGAAGCGGCATTGAACTTATTAAAAGAACAAGGAATGGTATTTTTGTTTGCGCCATTTTTTCATCCGATTTTTGCCAAAGTGGTTAATGTGCGCCAGCGCTTTGCTAAAGAGGGTAAGCGCACCTTTTTTAATGTATTGGGTCCACTGTTAAATCCAATGCAGGTCAAAAGAATCGTTGTAGGGGTTTATGATGAGCGTTTGCTTAAGCCGTATCTTTATGCGCTTAAAAATCTAGGTGTCACGCATGCTTACATTGTATATGGTGATGGGATGGATGAATTTTCAGTTTGTGGCGCCAATAAAGTGATTAAACTCGAGCATGATGAAGTCACTGAATTTAGCTTACATCCAGAGCAACTAGGATTTGTGCGCGGCAGATTAGATTACTTAGAAGCAGGTGATTTATATCAGAATTTGGCGGAGTCAAAGTCG
>JAQCCA010000219.1 GCA_027621155.1 Pseudomonadota bacterium
TCGAATCCTCTCGGGCGCGCCATTCTTTTTCACCAACTCCAAAACAGAGCCGTTATATAGCCCTTAGAAGCCCAGTGTACGTGGGGCTTTGTGGGTTTGAGTGAGCCGCACGTACCATCTCAATTCAGTGCATTTGGGGGTGAGTTCTGCTCAACTGCTCACAAGTCCGGGCAGTTGCCCAATAACTCATATTATAAGCTAGTGTTTTCAACGTTTTTCGGGGAGTTGTGTTTTGCTATGTTGCATTATTTTTAGAGGGAAGAGGGAAGGAGCCATGTGATTTTATCTGATCCGAATGCATTTGGATGCCGAAGACCTCATCCGCAATCACACATACTGCTTTGAGAGAGCCAGTGCCGAGCAATACGCGAGGGATATGTTGGCGGATTTGTCGAAACAGACGGACTATATCTCTGGATCTCTGCACCTTGAAAATATCAATACGCTCAACTCTGTCCTGATTATTAAGGGCAAGACGGATGTGGAGTTGTATGTGAATGAGGTTGTGTGGTAAGTTATCCACTCACTTCATTTGCGATTAATTCAGCCTGTTTTAAAACCGTTTCAATTGCAAGTTTTTGCATGTCTGGTGGATAGCCAAACTGACGAAGTGTTCTTTTTACGATCACCTTTAATTTTGACTTAACGCTTTCTTTAATCGTCCAATCAATAGATGCATTTTGTTTGATTTTTTCAGTCAGAACAACCGCCAACTCTCGAAGTTTATCTTGTTGCATCAATTCTCTTGCACTGTCATTGTTTGCAACGGCTGTATAAAAGGCATACTCAAATTCGGACAACCCCATTTCTTCTGGTTCTTTATCCATTTTCTGGATGTCTTTTCCAAGCTTAATAAGCTCCTCTATAACCTCTGCTGCGGTCAGTACTTTATTATGGTATTTCTTAATAGAATTCTCTAGCATCTCCATCAAAGATTGACTCTGTACAAGGTTCTTTTTTGTGCGTGTTTTAATTTCATCATTGAGAAGCTTTTTCAATGTCTCAAGGGCAACATTTTTATGTTCCATCCCCTTAATCTCAAGCAAGAAGTCTTCGGATAAAATTGAAATATCTGGTTTTTTAATGCCAGCAGCATCAAACACATCCACCACCTGATTCGAAACAAGCGCTTCATCAATAACTTGTCTTATCGCTGTTTCTATTTCTTCATCTGTTTTCCCCGATGCATTGCTGTCAAACTTACAAAGTCTTGCTTTAATCGCTTGAAAGAATGCAATTTCATCTTTGGCATCCATAGCCTGTTCATGAGGGATCGCAATTGCAAAGGCTTGTGATAATGCAGATACCTCATCCACAAATCGTTTCTTTCCGTTTTCAAGTCCTAAAATATGATCTTCTGCAGCAAGAATAGTCGAAAGCTTCTTTGAGGTTTCTGCATTAAAATAGTCCTCGTACGCAAAGCCATGGAACATCTGAGAAACGACTTCCAGTTTTTCAAGCATCATGGTCACCGCTTGTTCTTGGGCAATAGCAGGATCACCTTTTCCGCCACTATCAGAATAAAAGGATAGAGCTTTTTTCAAATCCGAAGCGATACCCAGATAATCAACAACAAGTCCACCCGGTTTGTCTTTATAAACACGGTTTACACGAGCAATTGCCTGCATCAGGCTATGCCCCTTCATCGGTTTATCAATGTAAAGTGTATGCATAGAAGGTGCATCAAATCCGGTTAGCCACATATCACGTACGATCACGAGCTTTAACTCATCATCAGGATTCTTCATGCGATCGGCAAGTGTGCGTCTTTGCTCCTTAGTTGTGTGATGTAGTGCCATTTCTGGTCCATCGCTTGACGATGCAGTCATTACAACCTTAATAACACCTTTGTTTAAATCATCACTGTGCCAATCAGGTCGAAGCGCTGTAATTTCCTTATAAAGAAGTGCAGCAATACGACGAGACATGGAAACAATCATTCCTTTACCGTCAAAAACACTTTGACGTTTTTCAAAATGATCTACACTGTCTTTTGCAATACGTTTTACGCGATCTTCACTGCCGATAAGGGCTTCTAACTGTGTCCATTTTGCTTTTGCTTTTTGGGTATCTGATAACTCTTGTTTATCTAAATCATCATCAAGTTCTTCAACCAGCTTTTTTCCTTCATCACTTAAAGCAATTTTAGCAAGTCTGCTTTCATAGAAAATGCGGACAGTAGCGCCATCTTCAACGGCTTGTGCAATATCGTATACATCAACATAATTTCCAAAAACAGCCGGTGTATTAACATCCGTTCCTTCAATCGGTGTTCCTGTAAATCCAAGATAGGTTGCATTCGGCAAGGCATCACGCATATATTTTGCAAAACCATAAACAACCTTTTTACCAATGATATTTCCGTTCTTGTCCTTATCATCCATGGTTTTTGCCTGAAATCCATATTGAGTACGATGAGCTTCATCAGCGATGACAACGATATTTCCTCTATCTGATAACATTTCATAGGTCGCTGAGCCTGTCGAAGCATCCGGTTGGAATTTTTGAATGGTTGTAAAGACAACACCACCGGAGGCAACTTTCAAAAGCTCCTTTAAATGTTCGCGATTTTCAGCTTGCACTGGCTTTTGACGCAAAAGCTGCTTAGAGGCTGCAAATGTATCAAATAGCTGATCATCTAAATCATTACGATCGGTAATGACAAGAATAGTCGGATTATCAAGTGCCAGCACCAACTTTCCAGCCGTAAAGACCATGGATAAAGATTTCCCCGATCCTTGCGTGTGCCAAACAACACCGCCTTTACGATCACCATCTTCTTTGGTGGCGATATGTACAGAAGAAACAGCTTTATTCACTGCATAATACTGATGATAAGCTGCAAGTTTCTTAATGGTTTTAACTGTTGTGATATTTGTTTTTGGATCAACAAATGAGGACTTTTCAAACACAATAAAATGACGGATCAGGTCAATCAGTGTTTCCTTGTTCAGCATCCCATGAATAAGGGTTTCCATTTCACTGACAAGTTTTGAAGCTTTCGCTTTGCCGTCCGCTGTCTTCCAAGACATAAAACGGCTCATCCCGCTAGAGATTGATCCTGCGCGTGCTTCCAGCCCATCGGAAATAACAAGGATGCTGTTATATGTAAAAAGGGATGGAATGACAGCTTTATAGGTTTGAAGCTGTTTATAGGCTGATCCGATTGTAGCATTTTCATCGGTCGCATTTTTAAGCTCAATGACGATAAGAGGCAAACCATTAACAAAAAGAATAACATCGGGGGGTTTGTTGTTATGGTTTTCTGTAACTGTGAATTGGTTCACAACGCGAAATTCATTGTTTGATATGTCTTTAAAATCCACGAGCCAAACCAAGTCACCACGCTCCACACCGTCTTTTTGATAGGATACTTTGACCCCTTCGGTCAGCATACGGTGGAAGGTTTCATTGGCATCAATGAGATCAGTGGAAGAAATACGCAAAACTTGCCTAAGCGCATCTTCGCGAGCTTGCGTTGGAATAGCTGGATTAATGCGGTCTATCGCTTCTTTTAAAACAGGCTTTAACAAAACGTCATCGAAGCTGTCCCGCAAAGGCGTTTCACTATCCGGTGCGATCTCCGCACCATGAGAATAAGCAAACCCTTGCTTTTCCAAAAGCTCTATTGCTAGGGTTTCTATGTCGAATTCATTGAGTTTAGTTGTTTGGGGCATTTTTTAATTCCTCAATCAGGTTTTTAGTTTCTTCATCTGCTAAATTTTTATTGGATTCATATAAACTTAATAAAAATTCTTTCACATCTTCATCGCAGGCAATATATCTAATTTGAGAGTTGTTAACACTTGCATTAAAAATATCTTCTATTTCTTTTTTAGAAAAATATTGCATATAATTCTGTAACTTTTCAATTGCACTGTGTGTGTCTGTAAATCTACCTGAATTTATTAACATTTGAATATACTCTTCATATTCAGAATATTCGGCGGTTCCGATAATTTCTCTAGAATCTATTTCTAAAATATTCTTAGAGGTCTTTGTGTTTACAACTAAGATATCATTTT